>JBFHKM010000079.1:0-14019 GCA_041595335.1 Sphaerochaetaceae bacterium | reverse complement strand
GTCTTCTCACAAGCCTGTTTTGCGAATCCCATTTCATGAGTTACAATTACAAAATTGAGTCCCTCACCTTTGAGCTCGTCAATCATATCAAGTACTTCAACTGTATATTCAGGATCAAGTGCTGATGTTGGCTCATCTAAAAACAGAAGATCTGGACGAGATGCTACAGCTCTAGCTATTGCTATTCTCTGCTGCTGACCTCCAGATAATTGAGATGGTCTTTTTGATGCATCTTTCAACAATCCAAAACGATCAAGAAGCTCTTTGGCTCTATTATCTGCCTCATCATGTGTATAACCATATACCTTCTCAAGTGGTATGGTGATGTTCTCAAGACCTGTCCAATGCTTGAATAGACCATTCTGCTGGAACACAAAACCGGTACTCTTGCATTCAACATAGACCTCGCCTTCAGTTGGTTTTATCAGACCTCCAAGAATTCTAAGAAGCGTTGATTTACCACCGCCAGAAGGACCAATGAGGGATAATGTTGAGATGTCATCATCAAAATCAACATGTGACAACACTCTCTTCATCTTTCCATCATTACCTATGAAGCTGTGAGACAAATTCTTTATTTTAATTCTCATATTTTACCTAACCTTCAAAGTTGTAATGTCTTTCAAGAGCTTTACCTATCATAGCTAAAGGAATTGTCAAACATAAATATAACAGACCTAAGAACAGATAACTCTCAAATAATCTGAAGTTCAATGCAGAAATCTCTCTCATTGTTTGAGTCAATTCAATGACAGCAATGATTGATAGAAGTGATGAATCTTTAATTATAGAAGAGAACTGACCTACCAAAGGAGGAAGAGTTCTTGCTACCAATTGAGGTATCACCACAAGTTTTACAGTTTGTGATCTGGAAAATCCAACAGCTTTTGCTGCTTCAAGCTGGGTTGGATCCAGTCCTTGAATACCACCTCTGATTATCTCTGCAATATATGCACCTTCGAATATTGAAAGAATCAAAACTCCGGAAAGGAATCTATTCTCAACACCCCAGGCTGTGCCTATGATGTAATAGAATAGATAGATCTGCATAATTAAAGGAGTTCCTCTGATGAAGTTTATATAAATAATTGATATGTATTTTAAAAATAATATCTTACCGTTCTGCAATAATGCAGCAACAATACCAATGAACAAACTCAAAACAAATCCCGCAAGAGAAATAGCAACGGTCATTAAAAACCCTTGCCATATTCTCTGACGAAATTCAACTACAAAGGAGAAATCGAATGCAACTCCCAGTCTCAATACTGAAATCCAAACAAGGATTATTACCAGTAATGAGGCCAGAAATGCATTTAGAGTTTTGGTTAAGTTAGATCGAAGAACCATTTAAAACCTAAATCCTTGAAAGCTTGTTTCTCTTCATGAAGGTATTTCTCTGATAATTCATCAAAACCACCGTTTGCTGTATACTCTTTTATGAAAGCGTTAACTTGGTTGAGTAATTCTGTATTACCTTTCTGAACACCTACACCCCACATATCTTTATCTTGGAAAGGTACGTAAACTGCTTTTGTTGTTTCAGGATTTCTTTGTTGGTTACGATAGATGGTCAACTGATCATAGAAGAAGCCATCAGCCTTACCTTGAGCTACTTCTGTAACACAGGCACTTTCATCAGCCAATACAATTACTTCTGCATTCTCCATATGTGTCTTTGCATATATAAATCCAGTGGAACCAGCTTTTACAGCAACCTTCTTACCTTTTTGATCGAGGTCTTCAGCACTGTTGATATCTGAATCTTTGTTGACCAAGATACCTAACATTGAATTTGCATAAGGATCTGAAAAATCAATTACCTTACCTCTATCTTCTGTTATTGTCATACTGCTTATTACAAGATCAACCTTTCCTGTCTGTAAAGACGGAATCAATCCTTCCCAAGCTGTATTTACAATTGTAACGGGTCTGCCTAAGTACTCTCCCAGAGCTTTTGCAAAATCTACTGAAATTCCAGTAGGATTGCCCGCAGTATCTTTTGTTTCAAATGGAGGATATGCCAGTTCCATAGCAACTACAAGAGGTTCACTCTTTTCTGTTACCTGAGAAGTCTCTGTCTTCTGAGTAGTTGTGCTCTCAGCCGTTTCAGTAGTCTTCTTTGTATCACTCTTAGCACAACCTGCCAGTAAAGCAACACAAAGGAGAAGTACTCCAGTTAGGACAATTTTACTTGTACCTTTTTTGGACTTGATTATATTTTTCATATAACACCTCACCTAGTATTTCTAAATTTCTTGTCAGTCACAACAAGAAACTAAGATTAAATGTAATTATTTTTTTATTTAGATCATAACTAAAAACAGATAAAATCAATATAATTATTATATCCCAAAAATCATTTATCTGCGCACTTAACAAATTTGTATAGAATTAATTTATTTCAGTGCTTGAATATACTATAATACAAATACAAATAATTGAAAACCTATTCAAGTATCTGTGCACCAAAACAAAATTCAAATTAATTAGAGATATAACTAATATTTTGATGTCAATTACTTACGTATTCTACATATAAATCATTTGATATTACTCAAATGTAAAATGGAAAATTAAAAAAAACTTTTTTATTTATTCCCTTTTTCCAACTTTTTATGTTAATTCCTAGTAAGTTTATAGAAAAAACATCTCTGAGGGTATTTACGCAACTGCGCAATGCCCTTATTATGGTGTCTATAAATTAAAACAAAAGATATCAAATCAATAGCTCAAATATAAAATTCGAGTAAGGGAAATTATATGTCAAAAAAATCAAAAGACTTTATTGCAAACTCATTAATTGAATTGATGAGATCAAACAAATTTGATGTTATTACTATTTCTGAAATTTGTGATAACACCCAAATCGTACGAAAAACTTTCTACAATAATTTCTCTTCTAAAGAAGATGTTATTTCTTACCATTGCAAAAATTTGATAAGGGAATACTATGAAAACGTAAAGAAAGAAAACAGTGGTAGTGCAAAAGATGCAGCACGTTTTTTCTTCAACTTCGGTTATGAATATAAAGACGAGCTGGAACTTTTACTTGATAACAACCTCTATCATTTATTTGGAGAGCAATTCAAAGAGATATTACCTGAAGTGAATAAATTATTTCCTAAGAGTAAAGTCTCTCATATGAGTCCTGAACAGACACAATATGCATTTCCATTTATGGCAGCCGGAGCTCTTCAGCTTTTAAAAGATTGGATAGAGAGAGGAACGCCTGGGACTCCAGAGGATCTAACAAATCTATATTTCTATATCATACACAATCTTCAGTTGGTCTATAACCTAGACTAAAGATATTATTGGAAATAAAAAAACCTTACATTGATTGCTCTTTGCAAGGTTTTTTTTTATTTTGCATCTCGATAAGCTCTTAACACATCTTCTGGCTCACCTCTTTTCTTGTAATCTGCATCAATCCATGCATTTACAATCTTCTTTTCAGAATCAATCACATAAGTTGCTGGAATTGGGAGGTTCTCCTCATCTGTTCCTGTTGATTTTCTTACTGAGGAACCATAAAGTTTGTGAAGGTCTTTATTCAAGTGAAACACGAGATGGAGTTTCTCTGCTAATTTATTGTTTGGATCACTCAATACCTTGAAGTTTAATTTATCTATATCCTGCTTTTTTAATGTTACATCGGGCTTTTCTGGAGAGATTGCAAACATAAGCACATCTTTGTTCTCCTCTTCATTCAAAAGAGCTTCATAAGCTCTGAGCTCCAAATTGCAATAAGGACACCAAGAGCCTCTATAAAAACTGATTATGGCTTTATGTCCATCCAATAGTTCGTACAAATCAACCTCTTCTGAACTGTTATTGAGCACTGTAGAATTGTCAAATTTATCGCCAACTCCTTTCGCATTCAATTCAATTCCTTTGTTTCTCTCTTCTTCAATTGCATTATCCATCTTCTTGTTTAAGAAACCTGGTAAAAATGTATCAAGCTTTTTCTTTTTTTTATCTAACCGGTCTTTTAAAGCCATAAATATTTCCTTTAAAGCATCTCACAGTATTAGATTGTTTGTTATATTTCTTTACATTGGATGCTCTTCGCCAAACATCACATAATATAATCAAGTGATGTTAATATTGTTATTTGCCTTATAATTTAAATATAAGTCAACTTGTTATAAATATCAATGAAAATACATTTCGATTTCATAACATATTTATAATAAAAAATGCAAGGTGATTTTTTAGTTAACAAAAACCAGCTTGCATTGTTCAATTAGTTATTCATTTCAGTTATTGCTCTTTTGAATGTCCCTTGTAAACATTCAAAATAACCAAAACATAAATTTCTTCTGTTCTCTCTGATTGTATATTAGAAATAACGAACGATTTCTTCTACAGGTTTTCTTTTTGGAGCTTTACCATGCTTACCTTCAATTTCATAACCGAAAGGAATAACACATGCTACAACTTCATTTTCAGGGAGTTTTAAAATCTCAGCGATCTTATCCTCATCAAAGATACCTTGAATAACTGTACCAACACCCTTTTCATAGGCAGCCAAAACAAACTGCTGGGTTGCAAGAGCTGAATCAAAGAATCCCCAGTTATCACCTTTCTCAGATGCCATCTCACCGATAGGACCATATCCACTCTTACCTAATTCATAACTGACTACGGCAACCATTGGGGCTGCTTTTACAGCCTTGCTGTTCCATTCAAAACTTCCAAAAGCTTCGTTTGCTATTCTATCAATTATTTCATCAGATGATATAATATTGAATCTAGCTGTTTGAGAATTAGACCAAGAAGGTGCAAATCTTGTTGTATTTAGGATTTCATCCATGTCTTTCTTTGAGACTTTTTTATCTTGAAATTTTCTAACTGATCTTCTTTCTTTTAATAGTGTTACTGCATCCATCAATATACTTCCTTAGAATCTATTTAAAATTAATATACAATATTGCATATACATCATTTGTACATGCAATTACTGTATGACTAATAGATATATTATTTATCTATTATAGTCAATATCCCAAGCCAAAAAAATTAGAGAAATATAGCTTTATGGACTTAAGTTGGATTATTATCTGAAAATTTTATCCATATTTTCAGTAAAAAAAACAAAGACCGCATGAAAAATTATACAGTCTCTGTCTCTTTTGTTACATATTTATTTGAACTTCATTAGAAAGCTATACCCAATCCTGCTTGATAATGAACACCCTCACCAATCAACCAAGTAGTTTTCAAGCTTGCATCAATGAAATTATAGACCCAATTAGCACCAACCTGCAAACCAAATTTGTAGACATCGCTCTCACTAGCTGTTACAGAATCAGTAACATAATCAGATGGAACATCAGTGCTTGATGAATTCAAATAATTGATACCATTGGTGATTTCCATTCCTGTCAGTAGCCAAGTATGAGATGCAATTTTAAAATCAAGACCAGCGGTAAAACCAACTGCTTTGTACAAAACAGAATCATCTGCTTCTAAATCAGAAGGATCTTCAAAGATATTGTAGAAACTTGCACCAATATAATAACCAACAGAATGAGGGTCCAATACGTAGAATGTCAGCTCCTGTCTGTTTAGAGAGGTATCAGTATCAAGAGCTACAGAGTAGCGCACTCTCTCTTGGTCCAACCAAGGGTTCAATACCTGCTCTCTATCTGATCTGTTGAAATAGAAATTAAGAGCCCTCTCATTGTCATCCAACGTCACTTTGTAATCAGGATATTTATTATTTACAGGGAAGTAAAAAAGTCCTCTGTATGTTTCATTCTCACTTATATCAGATGAATACAATAAATTGTTTTTTAGGTAATCAAGAGATCTTCTGTTATCTTCTAAAAGATTTCTCATCTTCTGATTTTCTATCATGGTGGTCAAAAGTACGTCTGTTTTATCGGTTCCTGAAGTTGGATCCTGTGAATCAATGATTGCATCATTGACTGTGAAGAATGAATTCAAAGAACTCTGCAATTCTTCTCTAGCAGCATCATCTTCAGCCTTCTGATAATAGAAGTCTGCATTCCAATTTCCAATCATGTGCCATTCATCAGTATCAACATTACCTTCAAAAACACTTACCATTGAATCTTTGAAGTTGTAATCCTCTTCAGCTTTGTTTGTAATAGCTGTAGCCACACCAGCTTCAACATCCTCTTCAACATCATTACCATGCATTGCAACAACCAGGTCTGAAGTTTCAATTGATTGATACACAACTCCTCTATCTGTTGTTATTTTATTATCATCGGTCTTCACATTCTCAAACTGAAAAGTTGAAGCACAGGATGTGATTGTCAACGTCAGAGTCAGTAATGACACGAAAGCAACTTTTTTATTAAGTTTCATAAATTATCTACCTTTTCATTTTTATTTCTATTGGGTTCAGTATATTAATTAAACTTTTGACTTGCAATGATTATCGTAAATTGAAACAGTCATGTTTCATGAACTCTCCAACATTTATTGAAAAGAATCATCATCATTGTGTAGCATATGGCACGATATGGTAGAATTTCATGGAAGCTTCCATTTCTTTTACGAATATTTCAATAGAGATTCACTGCATAAAAGCAGATATAAGTAATTTTAGTTTGAATATTGGAGGCTTTCTGACCAATTCTTAAAAATAATTAAAATAAAAGACATTATGGGTAGTATCTCATCGCTACTTTGTGATACTTTAAATCGCGGCGGTAGAGTTCCTAGAAGTTAATTTATTAATTTTTTGGAATTCTACCATTTTTTTTCCATTTTTCATTCGTTGTATTTTAAGAGGACTGACACAATTATAACTTCAATTGGATACAAAAAAACTAGGCTCTTTTATGTGTTAGTAAATGCATAAACAAAAAGCCTAGTAATGAATTATTTAAAATACAAAAAGCAAAACTCAATTGTTTTAAAAATAGAGTTATGCCATTCAGTATCGAAAAGAAAACATTATTTTTTATTTGAATAATCAAACAAATGTTTTCTCTTGGAGCTACCTCAGTGTAACCTGTATTTTATAATTGTCAATTTTTTTCTTTCAAAAGTTTGATAATTTCATCAAAAGAGCCATAATGATCTCTTTTATCAATATTGATATATCACAAATATTTCTGTGATCTTTTTTTCTCAATAAATTTCAGAAAGAATTTTCATTGCCTTTTTATCTGATATTCAAGAATTATTAAGATCATATCTCAATTTTACAGTCTATTAATAATTGATATATACATGTCTTGTAAGACCTCAGTTCATGAAAGTTTCAATAATTTCATTGAGATTCTTCATTCATATTTGAGAATAAAGATGAGCAGTTGTATATTAAAACAATGAGTAAATCAACAGCCACACTTTTAACTATATTCAAATTATTGACTTTCTATTTGCATATTAAGATCAACATATCCTTAAAAAAACAATACAAAAGCTCTTGATAAATGACATCATAGAAGATGAAAGACAGAACAAAGTACCAATACGATATTTTTTTCAATCAATTTATTATCGTTTGAGAGAGAAAGCACTTGAAAGAGCTTTATAAAGTTCCACTTTCTGTATGGGTTTCACTATATAATCATCAATGCCAACTTTCTTACTCTTCTCCTTATCATCTTTATAAGCATTTGCACTGACAGCAATAACAGGGACTCTACTGTCGAACTTTCTTATCTCTTTTGTGGCTTCGACGCCACTCATAATTGGCATTCTGATATCCATCAAGATACAATCATAATTGTTGTTCTTTGTGAGCTCCACAGCTTCTTGTCCATTGGATGCTACATCAATCACACATTCAAATACACTCAGCATCTTTTTCAAAATTATAACATTCAATTCAACATCATCTGCTACAAGGATTCTTTTGTTTATGTATTTAGATTTTGACACAAGAAGACTTCTTTCTCTTTCAGCTATGATGATTTCATCTTCAGATGCAATTTCCATAAAGATTGAGAATTCAAAAGATGTGCCTTTACCAAGCTCACTATGACACACAAGCTTGCCACCTAAAGCCTCAACAAGACTCTTAGATATTGAGAGTCCAAGACCGCTTCCTCCCTCATTTTTCATCTGAGAGTTTATCTCTGTTGTGAATGGGTCAAACATTATTTTTTGGAATTTAGTGCTCATGCCCACACCATGATCTTTGACAATGAATTGGCATTTAAGATTTTCTTCATTTATTGATAGAACAGTTATGCTGAACTCCACAGGAAGAGATCCTGCTGGGGAATATTTAATTGAATTGTTCAAAAGGTTGATTATGATCTGTTCTATTCTCTTCCTATCAACCTTCACATTGTAATCTTTATATCTTTCATCAGCTTTTATAACCAAATCAAGATCTTTTTCTTCAGCTCGCTTCTGCACTACAGATCTCACTGTATTGATAATCTGCTGAGGAGTTGTGATAACACTATCAAAGTTGATTGCATTTTTTTCAAGACGCTGCATATCTAGAATGTCATTTATGAGACTTAGAAGATATTCACCACTATCGAGAATATGTGTGAAGTATTCCTTGGCTTTTGAATCCTCTATTTCTTCTATTCCATAATTCGAAAAACCAATTATAGCGTTCATTGGTGTTCTCATGTCGTGACTCATTCTTGCCATGAATTCAGATCTATAGTTATCAATTTTCTTTAAATTCTCAACCTGCTGAACCAATTTGAAGTTTTCTTTTTTTATTGCATTATCACTTGCAGAGAAAGGTTCCAAATATAGAACTGAACCAAAATAGTTATTTCTAAAAAATTTTGGAAATCCAGATATTGTGTACTGCTTTTTTATTGAACCAAATACTATATCAGTCTCAAAAGATGAATTTTTTCCCTGAATCAAATCAGCAATGAAATCTTCATATGTTTTCAAATTTACGTGTTTCAACAACAGCCATGGATCCTTTCCAACAATCTCGACTTCTTTTATTTTGCAGAGTTTTTGAAGATTCTTATTGACTCTGATGATTTTATTGGAATGATCCAACATAAAAACATACTTATCAGAATCATCAAATGCCTGAGTTTCTTGTTTGCTGTATAAAGTTTGATTCAGACCTTCAGTAATGGTATATAACAGATATTTGTGCTCATCTATGACTGTGGAGAAAGCATCTATTCCACATTCAAATACATCTCCATTTTTACATTTCAAAGAATAATGGAAAGAACTTCTCTTTCTATTCAAGGCCAAAATAATATCCTCTTCAACAGACTCTTTATCTTTAAGATATACATCAGAAAGCGCCATTGAAGAAAACTCTTTTTTGGTATAACCAAAGTGAGTGCAAGCACACTTATTGGCATCCATAATTAGTTCCGTTTCAGGATCAGCCAGAATCAGAATCTGGGAATAATTATCCTCTAGTTCACTAAAATACATTTGTTTTCCTAAGTTTTATAAACCATAACGTATGCAAAATTGATCTACAAAAAGAACAACATACAATTTTCACAAGATGTCATATTGGAATAAATATTCTAATTGCCATATATGCTTAACCGATTGCGTGATATAATTTTTTTTAATTTTGTTAATTTTTATTATACAGGCAAAACAAATAACAAGTCAAAGAATAATCTGCATGTTATCAAAACATCTTGCTTTTTTTATTTTTTTTCTGTATCTGTTTGAAACTCTTAACACTCATTCCAGTGTACCTCTTAAAAAATCCGGCAAAATTGGCTGGCTCATCAAACCCCAACTCATCTGATATCTCATACATCTTCAATTTATCTTGAACAATCAATCTTTTTGCCTCGAGTATGACTCTGTTGACAATCAATGTTTTTGCACTCACATCCCCACAGGTTCTGCAGGCTTTGTTGATTGTTTTCTTAGAGAGACCCAGAATACTGGAGTACTCATCAACTGTTTTCATTGAATTGTAATTTATATTGACGAGACTCCTATAATCATAATAGTGCTGATAAAGAGATGGAGAATATTCATTTATCAACTCTTTGTTCTCAGACCTTATGGCAAAGACAAAAGACTGAAAGAGACTCTTTATAAGTTTGTACCCATTTTCATTCTTCTCTTGATACTCTCTATATATCAAATCCATCAAGATTCGTGATGTTTCATCCTCTTTCATATTGAGGTTTATAATTGGTCTTCCTATCGGTGTCTCAAAGAATGCCATCAGATCCATATCTATGTTGTCACCATTCTCATAGAAGAATGGTTCATTTATAATAACGATATAACCTTTTACATCATAATTCACACGAAAAGACTGAACAGTATCTTTTGCAACCACAAGAAGGTCTCCTGAATGATAGTGATGATCTTTGAAGTCAACTATGTGATGACCTTCTCCCTCAATTATATACAGAAGAAACCAAAAATCTGTTCTGAAATCAGTCTCAAAAAGAGCTTTTGGACGTGATCCAAAAAAGTTTTTCAGTGTGTTTATCTCAAAGTTGAGATTGTTGATTGTCCTGTTTTTAAATCTAATTTTTTTAACTGCCATTTTATTTACCTGTTTCAATTATATCTTTTAAACTCAAATGTTCAATCATCAAGGTTCCATTTTTATAATTTTTATTCTTCAATTAATATTCTTTTTCATCACTCAAACATATATATTTACAAACAGAAATAAGGAACAAAACAATGAAAAATTTAATAAAATTGATGACACTGACAATTCTTTTCTCAGTGATTTTGATGAGCTGCAGTACAAAAGAAACAACCGCAGAAACTGATGAAAACACATTGAGAGTTGGTATTGATTTAAAATTCCCTCCATTCATGTATGAAGATGAGAACAACAACCCAACAGGTCTTGAACCAGACCTTGCAAGAGCCTTTGGTGATTACCTTGGCATGAATGTAGAGATTGTAAATACAGATTTCAGCATGCTGATTCCAGCTCTTCAAACAGGTGAGGTTGATGTTGTGATAAGCGATATTTCAGTAACTCCAGAAAGAGAAGAGAGCATTGATTTTTCAATTCCATATCGTTATGGAAGAACACCAGTTCTTGTAAATAAAGACTTCTACGACAATAACAATGTAACAGATGAGATGAGTGCATCTGAATTCTTCAACATCAAAGGCGCCAAATTCATAGGTTTGAGTGGTACAGTTGGAACAATAATTCCAAGTAGATATGGAGTTGAAGCTGATGAAGCAACTGAAAAGGGAACTGCTATCATGGAGGTAGCTACAGGACAGAGTGATGCCATAGTCGGCTCCTATGTAGTATTTGGAGACCACCATGCAAATCCCGATACAACAGAAATTTATTTAGGCATTGAAGATTCAACACCTTCAGCTTTTGCCTTCAAGAAAGGCAACACTCAGATGGTTGAAAAGGCCAACAAATTTATAGAGACATTGTATCAAGATGGAGGATTATATGAGCAACTTGCAGAGAAATACGATGATGAAATCAACAAAGTCTTCTTCAGTGATGGATTGGGACTTGATTACATCGTCAGCAAATCAGCGAAATAAGCAGAAGAAGTTGAAATTTATAAAATTATCTAATAAAACTCAGAAGATCTCAGCATATGTAGCAATATTCTTGATGTTTGCAGCAATCCTTTTGAATGCCACTGATAACTTGAACTACCCTCTTATATTGGAGCAAAGTGGAAAGCTTGTATCCGCTCTTCTGACGACATTGGCAATAAGTCTTATGACTCTCTTCTTTTCAGTAATTGGTGGATTTTTATTCTATATAGCAATGAAATCAAAGAATGTCTTCATAAGCACATTTTTCAGCGCTCTTGGTGAGATTGTTATGGGTACTCCTCTTCTTGTCATGATATTTTTGATTGTTTATGTATTTGGAATCTTCTTCAACATAAATTCAAAATTCTTGCTAGGAATTCTTTCTTTGACTTGCTACATGATACCTTATGTTGCAAATGCTTATGAGAGCTCATCGGCTGTTATTGATAAGGATCAATATACAGTTATGGATCTTTATAATTTTTCAACATACAAGAGATATCGTTATGTGATACTTCCTCAAATGATAAAGCCCTTGATACCAGCAATGCTTAACAATTTATCAAGCATAATCAAAGGTTCAGCTCTTTTGAAGATTGTATCTATAAGTGAGATAAGCTATGTGATAACAGTTATCTCAAACAAAAACTATGCAAGCATTGAAGGTTATTTGATAATGTGGGTTATGTATCTGATGATAACAATTCCTCTATCTGTTTTGGCTTCAAATCTTGGAAAGAGGTATGCAAAATAATGAAGATAAAGATAAACAATTTGATAAAATCTTATGATCAAGAGGTTGTGTTGAAAGATATATCACTCGACATCAAAGATGCAAAAGTTGTAGGAATAATTGGGGAATCTGGATGTGGAAAATCAACACTGCTGAGACAGCTCAGTGGAATTGAGATGCCAGACAGTGGTTATGTTTGTGTGAATGGCACTGAAATTGATGAGTCAACTCTTCACTCCTTCCAATCAAGAATTGGGGTTGTATTTCAAAAACACAGTCTCTTCCCTCACCTGAGCATCAGAGATAACATTCTTCTTATTTTGAATAAAATTAGAGGTATGGATAAGAGAGATGCAGAGATTCTGACAGACAAACTTTTGAATGATTTTCATCTCAGTGAGATAGCAGATAAGATTCCATCAAAGGTATCTGGTGGACAAGCACAGAGAGCTTCCATTGTAAGAGCCATAGCAACTGATCCTGAACTTCTTTTTTTAGATGAACCAACAGCAGCTCTTGATCCACTTCTAACCGGAGAGGTGTTGGATACCATTCTTGATTTGAAAAACAAGGGCTCTCAATTTGTTTTTGTGACCCATGAGATGGATTTTCTAAGAAGGACTGCAGATCACTTTATTTTTATGCATGAGGGTCACATAATAGAGACAGGAGGGATTGATATTTTAGATACCCCCAAAACAGAAATGCTTGCAAATTTTGTAAAAAGATAAACTTTATTACCATTGGTGTGATAAGGGTATATAATATAGACATACAAAAATCTTATGGAGGATTGATTATATGACAATTAAAGAAGTATTTGAAAAGTTTGAGATGTTGCATTCTTATAGCTTCTCAACAATTGATGGAGAGTATCCAGAGGTCAGAATAGCCCACTTTTTAACCTACGATGATGATGGACTTTATTTTCAAACAATGAAAGTGAAACCTTTTTATGCACAACTCATGAAAACTCAGAAGTTAGCAGTATGTGCTCTTGTAGCTGATGATGGTTCTGCAGATCATGATGAAGATGGACTTTCCTATTTTCCCCCAGGATTTTTTATCCGTGTATCAGGAGATACAAGATGTGTATCACTTGAAGAGCTGCATGAGAAGGCTCTGAAAGATCCTGAAAAATTTGGACCTCTTGAAAAAGATATTGAGCGATACCCCACAATGACAACTTTTGTACTTCATAAATTCAAAGGGGAGCTTTATGACTATGACTTTGAAAAGAAGAATAAAGATCACAAATTAGATAGATCAAGATTCGGTTTCAACAACGCAAAATATCAAGAACCAGGTTTCTCAATTGACAAGGATCTATGTGTTGGTTGTGGAAAATGTAAGAAGGTATGTACCTTCAATGCAATAAAATCTGGAAAGACTTATACAATTGATGGTAGCAGATGTGATGAATGCGGTAGCTGCTATGCAGTATGTCCAAAGGATGCAATCAAAGCTAAATCCCCACTCTCAAAGAGTGAGAAGAAAGCTATAAGAAAAAGCATAAAGGAATATTACAAACAGCATCCTGTAAAGTAATCAATAAGATGAACTTCTTACTTTTAAATGGAGGAAAAATATGAACTATAAAGAATTTTTTAAAATCATTGTTGAAGACATTCACACCTCAACAGCTGCAACAGTTGATGATGAGATGTTACCTGTAACCTGTGTTATAGATATGATGGATTGGGATGAAAAAGGACTTTATTTCCTCACAGCCAAAGGCAAGAAGTTCTACGATAGACTCATAAAACGAAAATATATAGCGCTCTCTCTTTTGAAGGGAGAGGATACCATGAGCTCTCTTTCCATATCAGTTAGAG
>JBFHKM010000078.1:0-14193 GCA_041595335.1 Sphaerochaetaceae bacterium | reverse complement strand
GCCCTCGATGATACATTCTCACAGGCATTGCTGAGACTCATTCAAGAAAAAGGTAAAACAGAGAGTCAGGTCTACAAAAAGGCCAATGTTGATCGCAAGCTTTTCTCAAAAATAAGAACAAATGAGAATTACAAACCAAGCAAGATCACAGCAATTTCCTTTGCAATTGCTTTGGAACTTAATTTAGATGAAACAAAAGACTTCATCGCTAGAGCAGGCTTTGCTCTTTCACATAGCAACAAGTTTGATATAATCATCGAATATTTTATTGAGCAGAAGAACTACAACGTATTTGAAATAAATGAAGTTTTATTTGCTTTTGAACAAAATCTTTTAGGTTTTTAAAATTGTCGCTTTTTAAGCGACCATTCTATCAATTATTTTCCGTAATATGTAATTACAATAAGAATTTCGGAGGAAAATATTATGGAAAGTAAATTGACAGAAATCGTTTTTATCTTAGACAGAAGTGGATCTATGGTTGGTCTGGAGAGTGATACCATTGGAGGTTACAATTCAATGTTGAAGAAACAGAAGGGCAATCCTGGAAAGGCTCTTATATCCACAATCCTGTTTGACAATTGCAGTGAGGTTCTTCACGACAGAATAGATCTGCAGAAAGTACCATATATGACAGAGAAGCAATATACAGCTCGTGGTACAACAGCATTGATAGATGCAATAGGTGGTTCAATAAATCATATTGCAACAATCCACAAGTATGCAAGAAAAGAGGATCTACCTGATACCACTCTTTTCATCATAACTACAGATGGAAAGGAAAATTCCAGTAGATCCTACAGTTATGAAAAAGTCAAAACCTTGATTGAAACAAAGAAAGAGAAATATGGATGGGAGTTTCTTTTCTTAGGGGCAAACATTGATGCAATTGAAGTTGCAAGTCGTTTTGGTATTGGAGCTGACAGAGCTGCAAAATATAATTCCAATAAAGAAGGAACTGTACTTAATTATGAGATAATGAATGAAGAAATATATAATTTACGTATGACAAGAAAAATCAATCCTAATTGGAAGGAGAGAATTGAGAAATCTCAGAAGTAAAAGAGTTTGTAGATATCCATATCTGAATAGATAGAGTGATAATTATAAATACTCTGTGTTTGTTAAATGGTGAATGATGTAGAGCTCATATCTTATGTAAAGGTATGAGCTCTTTCTTGATCTGTTGTGATTGTAAATCAGCTCACATATCATCTATTGTTTTGCTTTTATGGCATCAACAATTCTTGCATGCTCTTTTTCATCTAGCTTGTAGTAGTGCATGGGAACAATTGCTAAAGCTGCTGCTATAGCAGGGATCAATGCAGTCATTGCTAAGATGCCTCTCTGTGTTTGAAGAGTCTGTATCTCATTTGGGATGTAATGAAATGCACTCAGCATAGCAGCTATCAGAAGACCAGAGAGGGCAGATGTAATTTTTGCCATGAAAGTCTGCGTTGAGAAAATGATTCCTTCATTACGTGTTCCAATGTTTAGCTGTGAGTACTCAATTGTATCTGCAATCATGGATGTCTGAATTACGAGTGGAGCACTCATACCTATTGATGAAATGCAGTTGAATACAATCAGGACTGTTAAATTGCTCCAACCGGTGAAATAGAAAAGGAAACTTCCAATAGCAAAGATCAGATTGAACAATACATAAGTTTTGATCTTACCAACTCTCTTGCTTATTGGTGGAACCAATAAGATACCAAGGAGAATGAATGGAATGTTGATTCCTGCTATCAGAGTGAATATCCCCTCATCATGCAAATTATATTTTGCAAGATATACAAGAGATGCAAGCTTGCTTGTGGTTGCAATACCAAGGAAACTACCTGAAATGAAGACCAACATCAATGGTTTGTTTTTATAAAGAGCTTTCAATGAATCAGAGAAAAGAGTTTTCTTTTTAAATTTTGGCTCTCTGACTCTTTCTTTGACTCCAAAGAAACAAACCCAGAAACAAACAATTGTCAGTAAGGAATATATAAGAGCTGTCATCTGGAAACCTTTTGCTTGATCTCCCTGTCCAAATCTGTTGATCAGAGGTTGGGTTGTTACCAATGCAATTGCAGTTCCAATAGTTGCAACAAACCTTGGATAGGCTATTAGATTGTTCCTTTGGGTTGAATCTGTTGTGATAACACTGCTCAATGACCAAAATGGGACATCGCTAGCTGTATAGAGCATTCCAAATCCTATGTAAGTTATATATGCCCATATAAGTTTTGAGGAGTACCTTGTAAAAGAAGGCACTGTGAAAGTAAGCACTGCAAATGGTAAGAACAAGATAGGAGTGAATAGCAGATATGGTCTGAATTTTCCCCATCTTGAATGAGTTCTGTCTGCAATTATTCCCATCATTGGATCATTGACTGCATCCCACACTCTAGCGACAGTAAGCAATAACCCAGCAGATGCTGCAGTTATTCCAAAGATGTCTGTATAATAGAACAGAAGAAAATTAGCCATTAAGGTGTAAATACAATTTTGACCAAAAGGACCAATACCAAAAGAAAGCTTTTCCTTGAAAGAAATTATTTCTGACATAATGACTCCTATTAAAGAATACGATAGCATACTAAAATGCAATTGTAAAATAAAAGTGTCATTTCATATAATTGGAAATTGCTATTCTCTAGGAGATTCTGAGATGTTTTTCAATATGCTGATTGATGAGTGAACCAAAAAAATTGGCCCTCTGTTTTAAAAAGGCCAATTGGAATCTTGATCGTGAGTAGTATCTGTTCAAACAATATAAGATGATTACTTTTCTAAAAAGGACTCATCTATCTGTGCGTCTTCAACAGCGGCAGGAATTGCTTTTATACCTTTGATACAAGCAGATTTTGTTGGATAACCTTCTTCTGATGTTGCCATACTGACACCATCTTCTGCAATCAGTCGGAAGCGATAGAGGTTGACTTCATCAAAATAAATTTCAAATCTTGGGCATTTCAATTCTACTGTCTTCTGCAATGTTTTATCTTCTATATCACTTGCAGCATTTTTCTTGAAGATCTTCAATCCTTCAAGACATTCAGCTTTGGTTGAATAGTTTTTGCTTGTAAGAATACTCATACAATTGGGTGTAACTAAAGAGAATCTAAAAAAATCTCTTGGTGTCTTTTTGAGAATAAATTTTCCTGCCATATCAATCACTCCTGTTTTCTTAATTTCTTACAGTATAACAAAAAGAAATTCAGCCGTAAACCTTTTTATTTTATTCTTTAGGAGCTGCAAGCAGGTTGTTAATTGAAAAATTTCCATGTATGTTTGTTATATATAAATTTTGAAAAATTTTAATTATTTTAACTGATTGTGAATCTAAAAAACATAGTGCAATTAATCATTTTTATGCCTGCAATAACATCAATAAAAATCATTTAAAAGCTTATCCCATTATGGTTTTTACAATTTTTTTTGGGCGGTTGACAGTTTTCCAAATTTTTACCAACATAAAGAAACAAAAATAATTTGAGTATCTAAAATCACCAATTTTCTTATTGATTGATTCAATTAATAAATAAAATAGATATATATCTAATTCATATACCCGGAAGCATCACTCCGGGTTTTGTTTCGTGTGCATTTTTAGATAATTTAGGAGTACTATATCAATATTGAAGAAAAAGAAACTTTTCTAAAGAAAAAAAAGAGATTCGACATACACCCTGTCGTTTTTTTCACGTCGGCCGGTTTGATAATAGGTTTTGTTATATTCTCAATCTTTTTTAATGAGATTCTTGGAGATATTTTCAATCCTCTTTTGAACGCAATAACTACAAATGCTGGATGGTTCTTTACCCTCACAGTAAACATAATTCTACTGTTTGTGCTTTACTTAATGTTCAGCCGTTATGGTGATATCAGGTTAGGTGGTGATGATGCCGATCCTGATTTCAGTACAACCAGTTGGTTTGCAATGCTCTTCTCAGCAGGTATGGGAATTGGATTGTTATTTTATGGCGTTGCAGAACCTATGTTCCATTATATCAATCCGCCAATTCCTGTAGCTAACCAAACAGAAGCTGCTCATCAAGCAATGGCCTTTACCTTTTTACATTGGGGTCTTCACTCTTGGGCAATTTACGCTTTAATTGGATTGGCACTGGCTTTTTTCAGTTTTAACAAAGGTTTGCCACTTTCAATTCGAACAATTTTTTATCCTCTATTGGGAGATAAAATTAATGGTGCTTGGGGAAATCTTATTGACATCTTGGCTACTGTTGCCACTTTATTTGGTGTTGCAACTTCCCTGGGATTTGGCGTTCAACAGATCAATGCTGGTTTGAGTCATCTATTTGGAATTGAGCAGAGTACTGGAGTTCAGATGGTTCTTATTGTAGTCATCACCTCAATTGCAACAGTATCTGTTGTTAAAGGTCTTGATTCTGGAATTAAAAAGCTCTCTGTATTGAACATTCGTCTTGCAATACTATTGCTAGCTTTTGTATTTATCTGTGGGCCTACAATGTTCATTCTGAATGGTTTTGCCGAGAACATCGGATACTATCTGCACAAGATAACAGTGATCTCAACCTGGAATGAAACCTTCGAGAATACCAATTGGCAGAACACCTGGACAGTATTCTACTGGGCATGGTGGATTGCTTGGTCTCCATTTGTTGGTATGTTCATAGCACGTGTATCTCGTGGACGTACAATAAGAGAGTTCTTGATGGGAGTATTATGTGTTCCTACATTGGTGACTTTCTTATGGATGACTGTTTTTGGTAACACTGCACTGTACCTTGAGATGTTTGGTGGTGGAGGATTTGCAGAAGTAGTAACTCAAAATATACCACTATCGCTGTTCCTGTTACTTGAGAGATTGCCTTTCAATACCGTGACATCCATTTTGGGAGTTTTGGTTGTGGTAAGTTTCTTTGTAACATCTTCAGATTCAGGTTCGATGGTAATCGATATCATCACAGCAGGTGGTAATCCAGATCCACCAATTCCCCAGCGTTTGTTCTGGGCAATACTGGAAGGTGTGGTTGCAGCAGCTCTTCTAATTGGAGGCGGCCTTGCGGCTCTTCAATCAGCAGTAGTGGCAACAGGTTTACCGTTTGGTGTTGTTCTATTGGTTCTCTGCTTCAGTCTCAAGAAAGGACTGAATGAATATATTGGAACTCAGACCTTCTCTGTTAAAGCAAAGAAAGGAAAACCTAAGAAATTCCAAATAGAGTCTGCAGATATACCACCAGTTATTTTCAAGAAGAAAAAACAAAAGAAGGATGCAAGCAATGTATAAAAATCCAGGACAGAAATTCATCGGAGCGTGCTTTATTTTATTGAGAAAGCGCGAGAACAGTGTTGTCTTTTTAGGAACAGCTTTTTTGGTACATGATGAGGGTTATCTTCTAACTGCAACTCATATTATTGAGAATGATTTTGAAAATCTTATGGTTGCAAGAGCACAAGATCCTGAGGACTTCACAAGATTGAGTTTGGATGAGATTGCTGCTGTGAGTGTTGATGTTGTAAAAACAGATGCTTATCACAATGTAGCAGTACTCAAACTTAAAAAAGGTTTTGTAATTGAGACTCCTGATTATTTAATAGGTCAGGTAGATCATTTAAAATTGGGAACCGGCTTGATAAATATCGGTTTTCCTTACGGACATCAAGACATGCATATGCTTGCAATAAGAAGCAGTGTGCTCAGTTCTAAAGTCAAACTGGATAATGGCACCAAACTTTTACTGTTTGATTCAATGGTACATGATGGAATGACAGGTGGACCTCTTGTAAGTATTGAAGACGAGAGAATTGTCGGAATTGTTGTTGGACGATTCTCTCCTCTAGATGATGGAGGCGATTTCAGTCGTGAAAATAACTCTCCAGAATATGATACCTCCATGAGCTATGCTGTATCCATAGAATATGGTGTCAAGATGCTGACTGATATTGGACTTGAAATAAGTTAAATAGATCTTTGATGCAATGAATTCCTCTCTTGTTTTGAAATTTTTATTCAGAATGAGAGGGGAATTTTTTTCCATTTTTTCCTATATTCTAGGTGGGATGAAACAACTAATTGCGGTGTTTCATTTCCTCTTTTCATTGATATTTTGATAGCTGAACATAACAATCCATTGCTATTTAGAGTCATTTTTAAAATTCCTAACGAAGGATAAAAATTCAAATTTTTATTGTTTTTTACTTAAAAAAACATGAATTTTGCCCAGTAATTCAGATTTGAAAGTTTTTTATTGACATTAGTGTTAAAATAAAATATATTTTTTATATAGACACTTGTGTCAATAAAAAGGAAGGTATCATGCCAAAAATAGTAAATGCCGAAGAAGTCAAAAGAAATATAATCTTAAATGCAATAGAGGTCTTTGATAAGAATGGATATTACAAATCAAATATTGAAGATATTTCCAAAGCTTCAGGAATGAATAGAACAACAATCTATTGCTATTTCAAAAACAAAGAAGATATCTTTGAAAATTCTGTCTATTACATAATAGATACAATAGAAACTGATATAGAGAGTGTCTCTTCAGATTTAAAATTGAACGCAATTGAAAAAATTGAATATCTGAATGAAAAGTGGAATTTAAAATTTGATAATGTGAATGTTATCTTACTTCTAGTTGAACTGTGGTTGGCCTTACGAAGAGAGAAGGGCGAGATGTTCAAACGAATAAGAAGTCGAATTAAAGATATGGAGCATACAATAAGTTCTCTATCGCTGGAAAATGTAAAATACATGAAACCAACTCTCCACTCGGATCTGAATATTGATAATTCTTTCATAATCTTATCAATACTCCAGTTGATTCCAAATCAAGCAAGCCATGTAAAAAACAATCTGCTGTCTATGATAGCAGCACTATAAAGACATACAACAGAACTATTGATTGATGTGATTTTGAAGCCTTTCATATAGTTCTTTCGTTATATACAAGTAAGAATGAATAGAATTGAGATTAGGAGAAAAAATAGAGATAGATTGTACAGAATTGAATTTACAGATTGAAATTCAGGAAGTGTTTCCTGCAAGAATGGATGCACCTATTGGTATCTGAACATCTGAATTATTTTGATTTTGTTTAATAAACATTTAAGGAGAGATCTACACAGTCAGATTTCATAACAATTTGGAAGATAATATGCGCTATTTATGAGAAAGCCCCTTTTTTATCCAAAAGTCGTAAAATAATAAATCGCGCTTAGATTATTAATAATATAGACAGAGGAGAAAAGAATGGAAGTCAAAAGTAATTTTTTGAGCAAGAAAGTTATCAATGAAGGTTTTAAGTATTTAGAAAAAGATCCTGTGAAAAATTTTCCTAAATTGGTTAAGTGGGCTGGTAAGATGCCAATGCAAGAGGGCACGAGAAAACAGTTCAACAGAATTGTTGAGTATTGGGATGATGAGAGCAGTCCTTGGCATGGATTTATATATAAATTGATGACAGAATTGAATCCAAATGTCAGAAAGACAATACTGATGAACCTAACCATTCATGCAGGGGTTGAGGGAGCTAAAATCTTGGATGAAAGTAGAGCCAAGTATGATTGCAATGTCCCTTGGGCAATATTGCTTGATCCAACCTCTGCCTGCAATTTAAAATGTACAGGATGTTGGGCAGCAGAGTATGAAAAGAACGACTCAATGGATTATGACACCTTAAATAGCATTATGGAGCAGGGAAAGAAACTTGGTATATTCACTTATATTTATTCTGGTGGTGAGCCTCTGATCAGAAAAGATGACATATTGAAACTTGCTAGAGTTCACAGTGACTGCATTTTCTTGGCATTCACAAATGGCACATTGATAGATGAAGATTTTGCTAAAGAACTGCAGAAGGTTGGTAATGTAACATTTGCTCTCAGTATTGAAGGTTTTGAAGAAGAGACCGATATGAGAAGAGGTAAGGGTACCTATAAAAAGGTCATCAATGCAATGGACATTTTGAAGAAATATGGAATTGCTTTTGGATTCTCCACTTGCTATCACAGACAGAATGAAGATGTAATTTCTTCTGAAAAATATCTTGATTTCATGATTGAAAAAGGCTGCATTTTCGGTTGGTACTTCACATACATTCCTCTAGGAAAAGATGCTGTAACAGATCTGATTGCAACTCCTGAACAGAGAAAGCACATGTATGACAAGGTCAGAGAGTATCGAGGAACAAAGCCAATCTTCACAATGGATTTCTGGAATGATGCTTCATATGTAAATGGTTGCATTGCCGGTGGAAGAAGATACATGCACATCAATGCTAATGGTGATGTTGAACCCTGTGCATTCATTCATTATTCCTCAGCAAATATTAAAGAAGTCAGCTTGATTGAAGCTCTTCAACAACCTCTGTTTAAAGAATATAAAAAGCATCAACCATTCAATGACAACATGCTAAGACCTTGTCCACTTCTCGACAATCCTGACATGCTTAAGGAGATGGTTCAAACATCGAAAGCTGAATCCACTCAACCCAAAGATAGAGAGGATGTTGTTGATTTGACCAACAAAACTCAGGAAGTATCTAAGAAATGGGCTCCTATAGCTGAAGAGATATGGGAAAATGAAAAGAGGAAGAAAGCTGAATAAGTTAGCTGCCATCAAAACTCATTTGTTTTGATCCAATATTTCATAAATCAAAATTGTGTGCATGTTATCTCATGATAGCCTGCACACTTTTTACGCCTATCAATAGTTATGTATATTTTGATCTCTCTGCAAAATATATGAAAACAACACAGTGTCATCATTTCCAAATGGAGTTTTATCGATTACAGTTAAATATGCAGGAAATAAAAATATGAAAGATATTGAAGAGAAAAGAAACAGTGAGAAACAGATTGTCAAAGAGATGATAGAAATTTATTGCAAGCACAATCATGATTGTGTTGGTCTTTGTGATTCCTGCAGAGAGATACTCAATTATTCCTGTAAAAGAATAGATAGCTGTCCTTTTATGGAGACAAAAACTTTCTGCAGTAAATGCTCTGTTCATTGCTTTGATGATGAGATGTCTGAAAAGATCAGAGAAGTTATGAAATTTTCAGGTCCGAGAATCTTTCTGTATCATCCTCTTATGACAATAAGACATGCTTATTTGAGCATTAAAAAATAAAACGAAAGATCACATATAAAATGTAAATAAAAAGAGAGCTTATTTGAAATCATTGTCATTCTTTCAATAGATGTATAAAATAAGATATAGAATATTAAAAATCTTTACAGAATTGAAATTCCATAGGCAGTTTAACTTATTGTGTAGATGTGGTACAAATTCATCTGAATGATTTTACAATCAATTTAAATAACGAGCAAAGACTGCAATTGAACTCTTGTACCTTTCTGATTGCAGGAAAGTCTGTCTCAGTCTTCTAGGTTATATATAACTTCTGAAAGATGTTTTTTAATTGTAATTATTTATTGGTTTGGATGATTGATGATTGTCCTTTTGAATTTAAAAAGTTATCTATAGCCGTTGTCCTCTGATGATGGTATTAACTGGGAGAATATTATGAAAGAAGCAGATGTCCTGTTGGAAAAAGCATTGAGAGAGATGAAATATGTTGGTAATGAAGATGAATTTAGACTCAGAGATCTATTCAGCAAGGTACTTTGGAAGTCAGTTCCTGCACCTGTAAAAGTAAAACTGGGAACAATTTTCTACAACACAATTATGGATGATTACCCAAATGTACTCACATTGAGAAACCCTGGTGATAAAATACCACACAGATATAAATTATCAGAAAAGAAAAAGAAGTAGTTTGTATTTCCATACATACTGATTGAAAGCAGAGATTGTTGAATTTAATTCAGTGACCTCTGTTTTTATTTTTTAACTGTCTCTAGAGAATTATGAATTCATAGCTTTTATACTAGATAGATGAATTCTGTCTCTCATTCTGTCATGATATTTGAATGTTTTATTCTATTATTCACAATTATGTGGGGAATTTTCAATAAAAATTTGTGGCTGTAATATCCAACAAATCTGAAGATAATCTACATAAACAGCTGCTATCGATACTTATATAGCTTTATTTATCTACATCTATGCATCAATAGGTAGAACAGTTCTTCACATCTCAAAAACTTCATGAAAATACAAAGATTGACAACTCTTCAATCAGACTCGTATAATTTAACATAATTGTTGCAAAAGAAAGTTATTTTGATCTTCAAAAGTAAATATTGAGGATTGCATGTTCCTTTTGGAATGCCATGTTATTTTAAATAGAAAGAATATCGACAATATATTTCTATGTTTGAATGACATTATTATAACTATATGGTTTGTTACTGAAAAGAAAATTAAGGAGCTAATTATGAAGAAGAGATTTATTGTCTTGCTTGTGCTACTTGTCAGTCTTACTGGAAATGCCTTTGCTTCCAGCAATCATTCACTCATCAATGAAGAAGATTCACCGGTTCAATTCTTTGCAGAATATGAGCAAGGTTTCATCTCTATTTTGAGCCACACAATAACAATTGGACAAACTGGAACTGAATTCAATTATGTAACTCAAGGTGGACAGGACATACTGTTTCCTTTTGAACGAATCAATGTTGGTGCAGTTATAAACGGTCGTCACCGTGTATCATTTCTTTATCAACCATTTGAATTGAACACCATTGTTCCTTTTGAAGATGAGGTTAAAGTTGATGGTAAAACTTTTGGATCACCTGCTGATGCTGATGCTAACAATGATACTCCAATGGAGCTGAAATACAGCTTTCCTTTCTGGAGACTGTCTTACTCATATGATATATTGCCTCAAGAGGATATAACACTCGGACTTGGTCTCTCACTTCAGATAAGAAATACATCAATAGTATTTAAAGAAGTGAACGGGGATAAGGTTGCAGTGGGTCAGAATGTTGGTCCTGTACCAGCTCTTCATATGTACTTCATGTGGGAGACTCCAGTTGGTATAAATCTCTCTTCAGATATAACAGGATCCTATGCATCATCTGCACTGTTCAATGGAGCAGATTTTGATTTTGAAGGCTCTCTTCTTGATGCATCTGTTCGCGCAGGATATCGTGTGAAGAACAACATTGAATTATTCAGCAACTTCCGCTTGTTCGGTGGTACATCCAGTGGAACAAGTAACTATCCAGGAACAAACTGGTCTGTAACATCAGGAGATGGAAGATTCAGTGAGAACAATCTCTGGACATTCTCAGCAACTTTAGGTTGTACAATGAGATAAATATTGTTGATATCAACGATGGCCTCTGGATTTATTCTGGAGGTTTTTTTGTATTGAAAGCCATTAGGTGCTCAATATAAAAAATAATGTTGATGAAGATAATTTCATGATATGAATATATTTGAATATTGATTCATACAACTTGACAAATTTTTCTTTTTTAGGAATAATTGGATACAATTATTTAGGATACAGAAGTATTCTACAGATCGCATCAAGAAGATACGAAATAATAATTAACATTGAATATCAATCACAAATATATATAGCTAGGAAAGCTGTGAATTTTTAAGAAATTAAGAGTTCGTGGCTTTTTTTTATGTTCAAAAGGAGATTTTGATGGAAGTGGAAGATTTACTGACAGCAGTAAAAGAAGGAAAACTTGGTGTCAAAGAAGCAAGCGAAGAAATAAAGAGATCAATGTATGAAGATTTTGGTTATGCAAAATTGGATTACAATAGAAAAGATAGATCTGGATTTGATGAAGTGGTGTTCTGCATGGGTAAGGAAGATGAATTCTTGATCAAGATTGTAGGCAGCTTGATCAAAAGAAATCACAGAGTCCTTGGAACAAGAGCAACTCAAGCACAGTTTGATCTACTGAAGAATCTGTATCCCTCCTTGCAGTATGATAAGATTTCTAAAGTCATCAAGTATGATGAATTAAAAGAAGAACTTGGTGGTAACATAGTTGTCTGCTGTGCTGGTACTGCAGATATTCCTGTTGCAGAAGAAGCTGCTCAGACAGCTGAATTCTTTAACTCAAAAGTTGACCGCATATATGATATTGGAGTATCTGGTATTCATAGAGTTTTTGATAATCTGGAGAGAATCAACAAGGCAAACTGCATCATATGTATTGCTGGAATGGAAGGAGCACTCAGCAGTGTTCTTGGTGGTTTGGTATCTGTGCCAATCATATCTGTTCCAACATCAGTGGGTTATGGAGCGAATTTTGGTGGTCTATCAGCACTTCTGACAATGATAAATTCATGTGCAAATGGAATCAGTGTTGTGAACATTGATAATGGTTATGGAGCAGGTTACATTGCAACCCAGATCAATAGATTGGCAATAGATAAAAGTAGGTAGGTTGTATGAAAAGTTTATATTTGGAATGTTTGAGTGGTGTGAGTGGAGACATGTTGGTTGGCTCTTTAATTGATCTTGGAGCAGATGTTGAGATGCTCAAAGATGTGCTGAGTCAATTGAAGAGTGATGAATTTAAGATAAAAATAGAAAGATTGGATGTGCTATCAATTGATACATGTTCTTTCGATGTTCTGTATGGAGATGCTCTTGAAGCTGAAAGAATTGGTTCAGATTTAGATGTGATTGAGAAAACCAAATCAGAAGAATCTCACAGTCATGAACATCTTCATGATGATCAACACTCTCACTCCCACAGTCATGAACATCATCACTCTCACAGTCACGATGAAAATCACACTCATGAACATTCTCATGATGAGCAGCACCATCACAGTCATGGTGAGCAGCACGCACATCATCACCATCATGTTCACAGAAATTTGAATGATATCTTTGTGATGCTGGATGGTTTGAAAATTGATGATGAGGTGAAGATATTTGCAAAAGATGCATTCACTGTTGTTGCTGAAGCTGAAGCTAAGGCTCATGGTCTTCCAGTTGAAGAGGTCCACTTTCACGAAGTTGGAGCAATTGATTCTATTGTAGATATCTTGAGCTTCTCTGTCCTATATCATTCTCTCAACATCGATAAAGTCTATGTTTCCGATATCTATGAAGGTTCAGGACATGTTTTATGTCAGCATGGATTGCTTCCTATTCCTGTTCCAGCTGTAGCAAATATATGCAGTGCAAACTCTCTTCCTTTGGTGCTCACAAAATTAGAGGGGGAGATGGTGACTCCAACAGGAGCTGCTCTGATAGCAACATTGAAACCTACATTTGATACTCCATCACTGAAGGGACTCAAAAAGATAGGACTTGGAAGTGGTAAGAGATATACAGACAGAGCTAACTATGTCAGAGCCATGATAATTGAGGAAGATGAGCTATCTCTTTCTGATTCAATCATCAAGATGGAAACAAATATTGATGACTGCAGTGGTGAGGAGCTTGGATACACTCTTGATTTATTGTTTGAAGCAGGTGCTCTGGACGTTTTCTACACCCCAATCTACATGAAGAAGAACAGACCTGCATACATACTCAGTCTCATAATACGTCCTGAGGACAGATCTCTGATGGAGAAGATAATCTTCACCAACACAAGCTCAATAGGCATTCGATATACAAAGATGGAGCGAACAATTTTGGATCGAAAGAAATGCTATGTTGATACAAAATATGGCAAAATCCTTGCCAAAGAGTGCAGCTTCAGTGGTATCAAGCGAGTGTATCCTGAATATGAGAGTGTTGTATCTGCAGCAGCTTCATATGGAGTCTCTTATAAAGAAGTATATAACTGTGTCATTTCTAAAATAAATTTGGAGAGTAATTAATCATGCACATGGCAGATGTTTTGATAAGCACTCCTGTTGGTCTGAGTATGATGGGTTGTGCTGCTGTTGCTTTGGGATATTCTATAAAGCAGGTTGAGAAGGAAGATAATGAGGATAAATCTGTAAAGATGGGAGTTTTGGGTGCTATGATCTTTGCATCCCAGATGGTCAATTTTACAATACCTGGAACAGGTGCAAGTGGTCACATAGTTGGCACAGTTCTGTTGGCTGCATTGCTTGGTCCATTTGCATCATTCATAACAATAGCTTCAATATTATTGGTGCAAGCCTTCATATTTGCTGATGGAGGTCTGCTTGCATACGGATGCAATGTGATCAACATGGGATTCTTTGGAGCATTCATTGCATATCCTCTTATAATGAAGCCAATATTGAAAAGATCCATGAATAAGAAGACAATCATGATTGCATCCATTGCTACCTCCATAATTGCTCTGCAATTGGGAGCTGCAGGAGTTGTGTTTGAAACATCTGT
>JBFHKM010000077.1:0-14239 GCA_041595335.1 Sphaerochaetaceae bacterium | reverse complement strand
TCTTTCATTAAGTAAATAATACATTGTATATTTTTTATGTCAAATTTATTTTATGACAAAACGATATCCAATTTCTGATATTTTCAAATATTTAGTAAAATAATAGGAATGATTTGTTGTTTGATGATTTTGTAAATGCTTATCTTATAAAAAACACATTTTTACTTATTTTACTATATATTTAAAACATAAAGCTTTTATTTACATATAATATAAGTATTTAAAAAATCATAAAACAACAAATCATTCCTATTATTTTACTAAATATTTGAAAATATCAGAAATTGGATATCGTTTTGTCATAAAATAAATTTGACATAAAAAATATACAATGTATTATTTACTTAATGAAAGAAAAAAAAGGAGAATTTTATGAAAATCAAGAAAAGTTTAGCAATTTTCTTTGTTATGTTGTGTATTTTATCTACTAACATATTCGCTCAAGGCACAAAAGAAGCTTCTGATGGTGGAGAGATAACATTGAAATGGGCAAGCATCTGGGTTGGTGCTGATACCAAAGCTGAAATCTGTCAGACATTGGTAGATGAATTCAATGCAGCAAACGCTGGAAAGATCAAAGTTGTGATTGAAGAGAATCCAGATTATGATGCTTTCAAGAACAAGCTCAACTCACAGATGGCAGCAGGAAGTGCACCTGACATCTTCGTTTTCAATCCAGACCAAACAACATTCAAATTCTATGGTTCAGATATCATGATGGATTTCACAGATGATTTAAGTGGCGATTGGGGTGATAACTTTGCATCTGGCACAGTATCTCAAGCTACAATCAATGGCAAAACAAAATCCATTCCTTTTGAAATGGGCTACACTCCTATTTGGTACAACATGGATATCTTACATGCTGCAGGAATTGATACTCTTCCAACAACTTATGATGAATTCTTTGCTGATTGTGATAAGATCAAAGCAGCAGGCTACATTCCAACAAGTCAGATGACCGGTGGTACAAATGCTTGGACTTCAATGCTTTGGTTCAGCCACATTGCAGCAGCTCTTGGTGGACAGGATGTATGGGAAAAACCTCTAACAGACCCTGTATTTGTACAGGCAGCTCAAATCTTACTTGAAATGTATGAAGATGATAACACAAGCAGTGATGCAATCGGTGGTGATGCTGGTGTAGCTGGCTCTCATTATCTAGCTGGTGAATCTGCTATGTTCATCAATGGCCCTTGGTACATTGGTCGTCTAAAAACAGAAGCTCCTGAAGTTTACAAAGCAACTGTTGTTGGCCCAGCTCCTGGTGCCAAATACTCTGGTGCTCAAGTTGGTTTCCCTCAATCCAACCTTGCTGCAGCAAACACAGATGATCCTGCAAGAAGAGCAGCTGTAATTAAATTTATGAAATTCATGACAACTCCAGAAAATGCCAAGAGAATTGCTGATGCTTCAGGTGCAATGCTTGCTATCAAGTACGAATCAGGTGCAGATGCAGATCCTCTTCAGGCACAGTTCCAAGATGCTGTTAATGATGCAAACTTTATTGTTTCACACTTCCAGTTCAACTACCCTGTTCAAGTAATGGCTGAATTTGGTCAAGCTCTTGCTAAGATGGCATCTGGAAAAGCTACTCCAGAAGAATTCTGTGCAACTCTAGAAGCAAAAAACAAATAAATTAAAACAGGCTACTTAACAATATGACCCAGCTTTTGCTGGGTCTTATAAAAACAAAAAGGGGGAATTTAATGCAAAAGAGAAATAAAAATATAAAACATATCATTCTATTTTTAGCACCTGCACTAATCATCTATTTGATCTATTTCTTATATCCACTTGGATATGTAATAGTGACAAGCTTCACTAACTGGGACGGTATCTCTGCAATGCAGTTCAATGGTCTTGAGAACTACAGATACCTATTTTCTGATGAAACTTTCACACATGGACTGAGAAACAACATAATCTGGGCGCTGTGCCTTGGTTTCATTCAAATCCCTTTGGCAACTGCAATGGCTCTGATTCTTGCAAGAAAACCTAAAGGCTGGAAAACATTCAGAACAATGTATTTCCTTCCAAATGTAATCTCTCAGGTGGCTTTGGCAATGATGTGGCTTGCAATATACAACGCAGACCATGGTCTTCTCAACAATCTTTTGAATGCGGTTGGACTTGGTAGCAAAGCTACAAACTGGCTTGGTAACATGGATACAGCATTCCCCGCTGTTATCATACAGCAGATATTCTACATAGGATATTTCATGATTGTTATTCTCGCATCTCGTATGAACATACCAACTTCTTATTATGAAGCTGCTAAAATTGATGGTACAAGCGTATTACAGGAAGAATGGTACATAACCATCCCTATGCTTAAAAATATATTGATCACAACAATCACACTCGCTCTCGCTTATGGTATGAGACACTTTGAATCTACATATCTGATGACAAATGGTGGACCTGCACACGCAACAGATGTTCTTGGTATTCTACTGTATAGAAATCTTGGAGCTCTGCAGTATGGAGAAGGAAATGCTATTGGTACAACTCTGATAATATTTGGTGGGGTCACAATCGTATTGATTCGTTATTTATTACAGAACATAGGAAACAAAGAGGACTAAGATGAGCAAAACTATAAAAAATAAATTAACTGCAACTGACATCATCGCAAAATTCTTCAAGTGGTTGTTCATTATATTCTTCATAATAATGACAGTGCTTCCTTTGCTCTGGCTCATAATTGCATCATTCAAAACAAACCTGGAGTATCAAATAGAACCTTTCAGCCTACCAAAAGAATGGCAATTTTCAAACTACGTCAAAGCAATTCACATGGGAAGTCTTCCTTCCCTGTTCCTTCACTCCATAATTGTGGCAGTTGGAACATGTATATTGAACCTGTTGATCACATCAATGGCATCTTTTGTAATTGCACGTGAGAAGTTCAAAGGAAAGAATACAATTTTGGCAATATTGCTTGCTGGTGTTATGATTCCTATCATTGCTTTGATGGTTCCATACTACAAGCTCTCAATTGGATTTGGTCTCTACGATTCTCTATTTGGTTTGATTGTAACTTACACTGCATTGAACATTCCAATTTCAATATTCTTGATTCATGGATTCATGCAGTCCCTTCCAAAGGAACTTGAAGAAGCAGCTGTCATAGATGGATGCACATTCAGACAGAGATTCTTCAAAATTGTGCTGCCTCTTACAAAACCTGGCCTTGTAACAGCTGGAACTCTTCTGTTCATATACTGCTGGAATGAATTCACATATGCAATGCTGCTTACAAGCAGTGAATCTGCAAGAACTCTTCAGCTTGGTATAAGATACTTCAAGAGCCAATTTGTTGTCGATTACACAAGCATGTTGGCAGCCATTGTAATCACAATGCTTCCAACCATATTCGTATATATCTTCTTGCATGATAAGATCATCAGTGGTATGACAACTGGTGCTGTAAAAGGTTAACACAAAGGACAAACAATGTTAAAATTCGCAAATACTAAAAAAGGAACGCTTCTATATTACGACCAATTGATCTTATTGGAGATGCTATCGAACTCTGTGATCACCTTCAAAAAAGGAATTGAAAATATCGATATGTATCGTGGTAACTTCAAAATTGAAGATGAGACAGTTGAAAAACTGGAGCTCAACTTTGTAAGATCCATAAACAATGAATCATCCATTGAGCTGCTCTTCAAAAAAAACAGTGTCGATTTCTCTCTTTTCATAGAGGAGAGAGATGGACTTCTGCACATCACATTCAACAGAACATTTCCCAAAGATTTCAACAGATTCTCAATAAAGTTCAAAGCTCTTGAAAGAGAGGCTGTATTTGGTTGTGGTGAGCAGTTCTCATACTTCAACTTGAGAGGTCACAGCTTCCCCCTCTTCACCGGAGAGCAAGGTGTTGGAAGAAATAAAAATACAAGAATCACACAGATAGCTGACCGAGAGGACAGAGCTGGAGGTGATTATTACACGACATTCTATCCACAGCAGAGCTTCATATCATCTAGAAATTATTTCCTTGTTGCAGAGACATTTGCTTACAGTGAGTTTGATTTCACACATGAAGATTATCATGAGCTGCTTTTCTGGCAGATTCCAGAGAGCATTGTCATTGGTAAGGCTGAGAATTTGAAGGATACATGTGGAAAATTATCTTCCTATCTTGGACGACAGGAAGTACTTCCTGAATGGGTGTATGATGGACTCATATTCGGAGTTCAGGGTGGCTCATCCTTGATGATGAAATATAAAGAGATGGCAAAGAAAAACAATCTGCCACTATCTGGTATATGGATTCAAGATTGGGAAGGAATCAACATCACATCTTTTGGAAAGAGACTTCTTTGGAACTGGATGTGGAACAAAGATCTGTATGAAAGTCTTCCCTCTGATATAGAGAAGCTCAAAGAAGAGAACATAAACGTACTGGGATACATCAATCCGTATCTTGCAAAGGGAAAATCACTGTGCATCGAAGCTGAGAGATTGGATTATCTTGCAAAGACAAAGAATGGTGATACCTACTATGTTGATTTTGGTGAGTTTGACTGTGCAATAGTCGATCTCACAGATTTAAATGCATTCACTTGGTTTGAAGGCATCATAGAGAGGAACATGATTGATTTCGGTCTCAAAGGATGGATGGCTGATTTTGGTGAGTACCTTCCTCTGGATTGTGTCCTCAAGAATGGAGATGCTGCTACATGCCACAACCAATGGCCAGGACTCTGGGCAAAGGTGAACCATGATATATGCAAGAATCATCCTGAGATACTCTTCTTCATGCGAGCTGGAAGCAAGGACAGTCCCAAGTACTGCAGAATGATGTGGGCTGGAGATCAGAATGTCGATTGGTCAGAAGACGATGGACTTCCATCTGTCATTCCTTCCTATCTGTCTTTGACAATGAGTGGAATGGGATTGAGTCACAGCGATATTGGTGGTTACACCACTCTTTATGGCATGAAGAGATCAAAGGAACTTCTCATAAGATGGGCAGAGATGTCTGCATTCACATCAATAATGAGATCTCATGAAGGAAACAGACCAAAGGACAATCATCAGATCTACAGTGATGAGACAACAATGAAGGAGATAGGATATCTGACTCGAGTGCATGTGGCACTCAAGCCCTATCTCATCAAGTGTGATGAAGAGAATCATGAAGAAGGAATTGGAGTCATCAGACCTCTGTTCTTCTACTATGATGATCCTCAATACTTTGATGTCAAAGATGAGTATCTTCTGGGCTCAGATGTACTGGTTGCACCTGTTGTTGAAGAAGGAGCGATCTATCGAAAGGTCATAATCCCTGAGGATGACTTCATTCACCTGTTCACAGGCAAGAAGTACCGAAAGGGAGAGTATCTCATTGATGCTCCACTTTTGAGTCCTACTGTTTTCTATAAAGAAGACAGTCCATTCAAAAGTTTATTTGAACAGATCAAAGATATAGAAAAATAAGAACACAACAGTGACTGCTGCATTTTCAGTGGCAGTCATTTATTGGCCTTTATCTATTTACTTTTTTTATGAAAATAAATAAATAAAAACTTTACAACAGGCCATTTGTGTTATATTATTTTCAGTAAGAAAGTAATTGGAGGTAAACATGCCACTTTCCAGAAAACAGATGGAGGATTTGATTGAATTCTCAAAGAAAACAAGATGCAACACAATTCATTGTATTGCACATTTAGGTGTTGGTCATATTGGGGGATCTCTTTCAATAATTGATTTACTTGCTCTTCTTTATGAAGTTGAGATGAATGTGGACTCTGATGATCAAAAAAAAGAAGACAGAGACATGTTGGTCATTTCAAAAGGACATTCAGGTCCAGCTCTCTACAGCACACTCTCAATGAAAGGCTTCTTCCCTATTTCATGGCTTGATACTCTCAATGTCGGTGGAACAAGACTTCCAAGTCACTGTGACAGAGTCAGAACCCCTGGAGTCGACATGAGCACAGGATCTCTTGGACAGGGATTGTCTGCTGCCTGTGGTATGGCACTTGGAAACAAAATGAAAGGTCTAGATAACTACACATATGCAATAATTGGTGATGGAGAATCACAGGAAGGACAGAACTGGGAAGCAGCAATGTTTGCTCCACAGTACAAACTCAATCATCTAATTGCTTTCACCGATTCCAACAAACTTCAGATAGATGGAAATATTGATCAGGTGATGTCCCTTGGAGATCTTGAATCCAAATGGAAATCATTTGGATGGAACACCAAAAGATGCAGTGGTCATGATTTCTCTGCAATGCACGATGCAATTGAAAGTGCAAAGAAAGAGAGCGAGCGACCTACCATGATAATTCTTGACACCATAAAGGGAAAAGGAATGAAAGTTTTAGAAAATCAGGCATCAAACCACAATGCTCCAGTTTCCATTGAGATGGCAATCGAAGCAACAGGAAGAGAGGGATATTATGAAAACTAAAGAGATGAGAGCTGCTTATTGTGATGAATTGATGGAACTTGCAGCAACCAATGATAGAATTATTGATGTAGAAGCAGATCTGATGAAAGCAAGTGGTACTGTACGTTTTAAAGATAAATTTCCAAAGCAATCGGTTGATTGCGGTATAGCAGAGGCTGATATGATTGGAATTGCATCTGGCCTTTCAAACGTTGGTTTCATCCCCTTCTGTGCTACATTTGGGTGCTTTGCCTCAAGAAGAGTTTTCGATCAGTTCTTTTTATCGAGTAACTATGCACAGCTCAGTGTCAATCTAACAGGAACAGATCCTGGAATAACAGCTGCTTTCAACGGTGGAACACACATGCCATTTGAAGATATTGGTCTCATGAGAAACATTCCAAACTTAAAAATCATAGAACCATCTGATGCAACATCCGTCAGGGCTTTTACAAAACTCAACAGCGAGACTGAGGGATGCAGCTACACAAGACTTCATAGAAAGGCAATGCCTGTGATCTATGATGATGATGAGCTCTTTGAATATGGCAAGGGTAAGGTTCTACGAGATGGAGATGATTGTGTGATCATTGCTTTGGGAGCTGTCATGGTGAATGAAGCTTTGAAGGCAGCAGATGAATTGAAAGGACAAGGCATTGATGCCTCTGTAATTGATATTCTATCCATCAAGCCACTCGATGAAGAGTTGATTCTAAAATATGCTGAGAGAACAAAGAACGTTATCACATGTGAGAATCATCAGGTACACACAGGTCTTGCATCTGAAGTTGAGATGCTCTTATTCAGAAAAAAATTGCTCTGTGATATGAGATCCATCGGAGTTCATGATGAATTTGGACAGGTTGGAACTGTTGATTTCCTTCTTGATTATTACAGAATGAGTGCAAAATACATTGTAGAAGCAGCACTCGATATGAAACAAATTAAAACAAAATAACAAAACATTAGGAGAAATATTATGAAAATTGCAATTGCATCAGATTTATCAGGATTCCCATTGAAGGAAGCAGTGGTAGCACATTTAAGAGAAGGCGGATATGAAGTTTTGGATTTCGGTTTGGAAAGTGCCGACAGACCAGAGCCTTATGTAGCGCAGGCTCCAAAAGTAGCTAGAGCTATTCAAAACGGAGATGCAGAAAAAGGCATTCTTATCTGCGGAACAGGTCAAGGAATGGCCATTGTTGCAAATAAATTCAGAGGCATCTATGCATGTGTATGTGACAGTGTTTTCTCTGCAGAGAGAGCTCAGATCATAAACAATGCAAACATCATAACAATGGGAGGTTGGATAACAGCACCATTTCTTGGAACTCAGATTGTAGATGCATATCTATCAGTTAAATTCACACAGAAGATGGAAGCAAAAGCAGAGTTTTTGACAAAGAACTTCCATATTGTAGAAGATATTGAAGGAGAGAACCTCAAATGATAAAAAGTGAATTGACAACTGTAGACATCAAGGAAAGTGAGAACTTGAGTGGAAAGCAGCTGTTTGAATATGCTAAAGATCTCACTGATGGAAAGATATCTAAGATTGCAATCATCTGTGACAACGCTCCAATTGAATCAAAGGATGTCCTAATCGGTGAGTTGAAAGAGCTCTGCACCACTCAGGTATTCGATAAGGTTCAACCAAATCCCAGGGTATCTGACATAATGGATATGATTGAACAAATTGAAAGACCTGATTGCATCATTGGAATTGGCGGCGGAAGCACTCTCGACAGTGCAAAAGCTGTTGCAATGCTTTGTTCAAATGGCGGAAATCTGGATGAATACCTTGGAAACACCCCAAAGAGAAAGATTGAAAAGCAATCTCTCCCTCTGATTCTGCTTCCTACAACAGGTGGTACCGGCTCAGAGGTAACTAAAGTTGGTGTGTACACTGCTACAAATGGCCGTAAGTTCACCCTGGGTTCAATTTTAATGCAGGCACGTCTTGCAATTTTAAATGCATCCTTCCTCCTTTTTGCACCTCCATCTCTATGTGCATCTACTGGTCTTGATGCATTGGATCATGCACTTGAATCTATCTGGAACAAAAACAGAAATGAGAAGACAATCAAGGAAGCACAGACTGCCGCCATTGAGGTCTTGAGTGTTCTCGAGGATGTGTATGACAGTGCACTCAGAATAAAAGAGACAAAGAAAACTGATGAGATGGATCTGAATCTTCGAAAGAAGATGCTTGCAGCATCATGCAAAGCAGGTATTGCATTCTCGGTAACAGGAACTGCAGCTGGTCACTCTCTGAGCTTTGTTCTTTCTGAAAACTGGCATGTTCCTCATGGAACAGCCTGTGCATTCACTCTTCAAGGAGTGTTTGATCTTGCAATCCAAGATGAAGATGTTAAAAAGGACCTTCTTCCAATTGCAAAGCACTTCTTCCCATCTGTTGATGATGAGAGCGATTTGATTGAGAATCTCAAGAATAAGATCAAGAACTTGATGAAGAAGATGAGGCAACCAGAGAACTTCAAAGCAATTGGAGTTGACTTCAAAAAAGAAGATATTGATGAAGAATTCAACAGAGCTTTTGATGATCCTAAAATGTGGAATCAGGTACCAAAGGCAACTAAGGAGAACATCTATCCAATTTTGGAGGCATTGTGTTAACAGCAATACTACTGAGTGGTTTGGTTGTTTTGATAACCCATACTCTCGAGGCCATCACTGGCTTCGGGTGTACGGCATTGGCCATGCCATTTGTAACTGCTCTTTTGGGCATTCAAATGGGAGTGAAGTCCCTTACTGTAATTGCCTGGATGTTGGCAGTTTTTGTTGTGATAAACAATTATAAAGACATCAATTTCAAACAATACTTCATCATCTGTGCAGGAATGCTTGTTGGTTTGCCTGTTGGTATGTATATATTCAGAGCCTTTGATAATGAAAATTTGAAAGTTTTCTTGGCAATTTTCATCTGCATAGTCTCCACATACCAACTAGCTATAATGCTTCTGCATAAAGATGAGAAAGCTGAAAATCAAAAACCACTGAATTTTGTACAGAAAGCTCTGTATTTCATTCTTCTTGTTTTTGGAGGTATTGTTCATGGAATATTCTCATCAGGAGGTCCAATTGTTGTTCTTTATTCAAAGAATCATCTGACTGACAAAAAATCATTCAGAGCAACTCTGTGTCTTCTGTGGGCAACACTGAACACCATTATTATTGCAAGTTATTTAATCGAAGGATCCTTTGATAAACAAACAGCCATAGTAACAGTCGAATTGATTCCATTTTTGATTGCAGGAATCATTTTTGGAAACATTCTTCATGAAAAAGTAAATGAGAGAGTGTTTTCATATCTGGTTTTCACAATGCTTTTGATAACTGGTATCTTCATGCTAATTTTTAGGTAAAACGATGACAGATAATAAAATTTTTGAAAAAATAAAGAAACTAAACAGCCATGTTGAGATCAACAGTATCTATGACGATGTTTTCAAAAAGTATGGCAGAGTTCTTGATAGCAGGCCATATGAGGGTGTCTGCACTCTATTGAAGAAAAACACACTCATAACAGAAAACAATGTTTACAGAGCTTTTGAGCCAACGATTTTTGATGAGAGAGCCTTCATGGCCGCAAAGAATGTATTTGGAGGAATGAAAATACAGATTGGATACTGCAATGGAATGAATCAGACACTCAATGGTATGGAATATCACAAGAGTCCTGAATTGATTGTTGCTGCAACAGATATTCTTCTTTTCTTGGCAACGCCATCAGATCTCAAGGATTTTTCTACAATGGATTCCTCTTCTGCTGAGGTCTTTTTTGCTCCAGAAGAAAGTGCATTCTGTTTGAATCCTGAGATACTGCATCTCTCCCCAAGCTGTGTTCATAAGTCTGGATTCAAATCCATCATCATCTTACCGGAAGGTACAAATCTTGATTTGGATGAGAGTGCAGAGAGAGATGGAGAGATGGAATCATTGATTCTGTTCAAAAAGAACAAATGGATGATCACACACAGAGATAGAGAACCTCTTGTTTCACAAGGTGTTAAGATTGGAATAACAGGAATCAACACAAGATTGATTCCAATTGAAGACTAGGAGATGAAAGATATGAATATTGTTTACTGCCCTATTGGAGTACCTACTTTTGATCTGAAGGTGGCTGATGCTCAGTTTAAGAAATCTATAGAGCTTTTGAGATCTATTGATGAGAATGTGGTTGTACCAGAGAGCCCTCTTCTATCAATAGCTGATTTGAGATCTTATCTTGATGGAGTTGATCCTCTTCTGATTGTTCTTCAAAATCTAACATTTGCAAACTCTCAGTACTGCACAGAGGTTGTACTCAAACATAGATGTCCCATCATTCTTTGGACACTGAAGGAACCTGTAATTGATGGTACAAGACTTCGCCTCAATTCATTGACCGGCGCTTACAGTGCAGCAAATGTGATGCATCATTTAGGTCGAGAGAACTTTGAGTATGTATTTGGCTCTCCTGATGATGAGATTGTCAGAGATAAGATAGAGGCGTCTTCCCTTGCTGCAAAAGTGATTGAAACTTTGAAGCACACAACCATTGCTGCAGTTGGTTCAACTCCTCAGGGATTTGGATTTGGACGTGCTCTTGATGCAGAGATTGCAAAAAACTTTGGTTCCACTCTAATAAGCGTTGAAGCAAGAGAGCTGATGGACAGAGCAAACTCCTATGATGACAGTGATGTTCAAGTTGAAGACAATCTCAAAGACATAAAATGCTCATGCTTGAAGTCTGAAACAATTGAAGAGAAGAACCTTCTGAAGCATTCAAAACTGCTCAAGGCATACAACACCTACTGCAAGGAGAACAATGTAACAATTCTTGCATCAAGATGCTGGCCTGATTTCTTCACTGAATACAAAACTCCAGTATGTGCAGTTCTCTCACTTTTGAATGATCTTGATGTAGCAAGTGCTTGTGAATCAGATCTGTATGGTGCCATATCAATTTACATTGCAAAGTACTTCTCTCATCAGAGTGCATTCTTCGGAGATCCCGTTTCAATGAATGCTGAGGAGAACACAATTACATATTGGCACTGTGGAATGGCAGCTCCATCTCTTGCAAAGAGCCCAACTCTAGGACTTCATCCAAACAGAAAGATGGGACCTGTGATGGACTTCGGTCTTAAAGAGAGCAAAGAAGCTACAATCTTCAGAATTGGACGCAACAGTGATGCAACAATCAGATTGTTTGTATCATCTGCAGAGATACTCGACAAACCAAAACAATTCACAGGAACATCAGTTGTTGTGAAACCAAAATGCAATGCTGAAAAACTTGTGAATGACTCAATCAAGGAAGGTTGGGAACCTCATTTTGTTGTTGCATATGGTGATATCACAGCTGCTTTGAAAGCATATGGTAATTACATGAATTTTGAAGTTGTTGAGTATTAAAATTTTTCTTTCATTACTTTTAGGGCCACTGAAATACAATCTATATTTCAGTGGTCCCTGTATTCACATGCTGCTCTTTATATTCACTCACACTCAGATCAGTCCAGCTTTTGAAAGCTCTTTTGAATGATTGACAATCACTGTAACCAACAAGAAACGCCACATCTTCATCTCTCATGTTCTGATCAAGAAGATAGTGCTCAGAGAGAAGCAAGCGAGTTCTGTTGAGCTCATTCATGAAGGATGTTCTCTCCCCTTTTAACTTTCTTTGAAGCGTTCTCACACTCATATTCAATGAATGAGAGACCTTCTCAATCGTACCATTTCCTGCAGGAATTGATAGCAGAAGAGTATCTCTTACAGAAGATGAGATTGAAGTGGAATTTGAGTTCTCTCTCAGCCTTTTGTTGAGTTCAGGTTCAAGATATCTCCACATGGTATTGTTTGATGTCAAAAAGGGCTCTTTGAGGTCCTCCATTCTGAATGAAATTTTGCACTCAATCCCCTTTTGGGGTTTGATTTTGAAATACTTTTCAAAAGCATAACTTCTGCATTCATATATGCTCTCAATCTCAAGAGGAACAACATTCAAACAGGTTGCTTTTCTGATCAAACCAACAATGAGAGTCAGCTCCATGAAAATCGTGAAGTAAGGCACAACCGTTTGATTGTCATCATAGATCAATCCTGCGCTCAGAATGTCATCACTCTCGCTAATGTTCAACCGATAAGGACCAACCAAGCTCTTGTAATGAGACAGGCGTTTTAGAGCCTCAATACCATTTTTAGCACACATTGATGCAAACAGAGATGGAACAAACATCATGTGTTTGTCTATATCTGCAAAATTGATTATATCATCATCATTGAATACATCACTCATGTAATTCATAATTTCAGTGTACTGATCAATTGTAACTGACATCTCATCATCACCTTGAAATACATCAGGAAGATTCAATTTCTTCACAAGAAGTTCCTGACTGATTCCAAGCTCTGATAAAAGTTTCAACTGCATCTTCTCAATGACAAACAAGTTCTTCATCGACCGCCTCAAATTGCTGATGCAATTATTCTGTCATACATTCTATCAGTGAGTATTCTTCTGAAGAAAATAAGAGCATGTGAGAATGTTCCAACTAGATAGCGGGTCTTTGGTTTTCTTGCAGTGCAAGCTTTAACATATTCCTGTGCAACTCTAGCAGGTGATGTCAATCTTTTGCTTGAGTATGATTTTCTAAAGTTCTTTGCATACTTTCTGGCCTGTTTTTCATAAGCACCATCAGCACTTGTTTTTTCAAGGTTATCTGCTGCAATCATGCCCCAGTTTGTTCTTATCATTCCAGGTTCAACCAAAACAACATCAATACCAAATTCCTTGGTCTCTATTCTCAAACAATCGGTGAAACCTTCAACAGCAAATTTTGTTGCATGATACCAAGCTCCAAATTTTGTGTGAGCCTTTCCGCCCATTGAGGATGTGTTTATGATTCTACCAAAATGATTCTCTCTCATGTAAGGAAGTACCTTCTGAGTTAGAGATGCCAATCCAAACAGGTTGACCTCAAACTGACGTCTTGCCTCATCAATTGCAACATCTTCTATTGCACCATATGAACCATATCCTGCATTGTTGATGAGAATATCTATCTTGCCTTCTTTCTTAACAATTGTATCGACACAGCTGTTCATTGAATCTTCATCTGTAACATCCAATATAATTGTCTTTATTCCTCTATCTTCAAGAGCTTTGAGTTTATCTGCTCTTCGAGCTGCTCCATAAACTATGAAGTTCTTAGCTTTCAATTGAAGTGCAACTTCAAAACCAATTCCAGAGCTCGCTCCGGTCACAAGAACTACCTTGCTGCTGTTATCATTTTTTGCCATTTTGTTTTCCTATTTGTATTTATATATTTACAAAAATATATTCAATTTGTTTTCTTATACACAAAGATACAAAGGTTTCATGTAAAAACCTAGGACAATTGATGACATTTAAAAGACAAAACACGACAACCGCTGTTTTTGGGTGCCATATGCACAATCAAGCAAAAAAAAAGTTCTACCGCAGAACTCTTATAAAAGACTTCTGAGGTAGAACATGGTTGAATTATCTTATCGAAGAACAACAAGTTACAAACTATTTACTGACTTCACTTAGAACTTGATCCAGTATTGAAATGCCTGCATCAATATCCTCATCTGTTATGATCAGTGGTGGTACAAAACGAATTACATTGGTTCCTGCACCCAAAATCAAAAATTTCTTTTCAAAACATTTCTTTATGATATCTGCTGGTGATTCATTCATCTGAAGACCAAGCATGAGCCCTTTTCCTCTGACCTCAGAGATCAGGGATGGATATTTATCCTTGAGATATGATAGTTTTTCAAATA
>JBFHKM010000076.1:0-14340 GCA_041595335.1 Sphaerochaetaceae bacterium | reverse complement strand
CTTGAGATGCTAACAAATGATGATGCTGCAGAACTTTACTACAATGATAATGGAGCAATTCCTGGTAGAATCAATAAAGTTTCAGTGATCAATGAAAATTCAGAAAACCAAAACTACAATGATGCATGGCATGTATTTAAATATGAAGTTGAGAATACCAATCATGCAAGACCTGTAACAAAAGGTTACCCTGTACTGTCAGAACTTTGGGCTAAAGACGTGGTATTGGCAATCGGTCAGAAAGGAACAAGTGATCCTGAAGAAATCAGAGCAATTGTTAATGCTGCTATGAAAAAAATTCAGATAGATTACGATCGTCTATAAACTGATCTATTTATAAGTGGGCCTGATAAATTGGGCCCACTTATAAGAAATTATTATTAATTATTTATATCAAGGAGTTACTAGCAGCAATGCTAGTAAAAAAATATATGAAATTAAATACAAAAAAAGTTGAAGTGTTGGAAGGTTATCTGTTTATCTTACCTGCATTGATATTACTTTTTCTTTTTGTTATTTGGCCAATGGCATCTGCTATTTCCTATAGCTTTACTGATTATTATCTATTGAAGCCAAATGGAAGAGAATTTATAGGTTTCAAAAACTACATAAGAATATTCAGTGATCCACAGATCAGAAAATCATTTTTAAATACAGTTAGATTTGTTGTATGTGTTGTACCAATTCAATTGATTGCAGCTTTATTGCTTGCTCTTATTCTTAATAAGTCATTCAAAGGAAATGGATTCTTCAGAGTGGCATATTTCTCACCTAATGTTTTATCACTTGTAGTTGTTTCAATCTTATGGACATCTCTATTGAATCCAACTTCAGGTTTGATCAATGCTTTACTGCTCAAAGTCGGAATCTCCGCGCAACCATTCTTGACGAGCTCAAAACAAGCAATGAACTCAATTGTAGGTATCTCTGCTTATTCTGGTTGTGGTTATCAGATGTTGATATTCTTAGCCGGATTAAAAAATATTGATGGCAGTATGTATGAAGCTGCAACTATTGATGGTGCTGGAAAGATAAGACAGTTATTTGCAATTACCATTCCTGCTTTGAGAGCAATAATGGTTTATCAGATGATCACAATTATAATTCAGGCATTCAAGTTGATTGTTCAACCTATGGTCATGACTGGTGGTGGTCCAGATTATTCAACAATGACAATCCTTCAGTTTATTTATGAAGAAGGATTCAGACATAGATATATTGGTTATGCAATGAGTGCTACTGTTTTATTTACAATTTTCTTAGTAATTGTATCTCTTATTATCAGGAGGATTGTTCCAGATGAAAAATAAAAAAAGATTCAAAAGAAGCACAGTACTTTTTTATTTATTGACAATTGTATTGGCTCTAATATTCTTATTACCTACATGGTGGATGATCATCTCATCTTTCAAAACAGAAGCAAAGATCTTTTCTGATATGGAATCCATTCAAGCATTTGTTCCAAACACTTTCTCCTTAAAAGCATACAGTGAACTGCTTGGTTTCTATGATATCTTTAAAAATATTGTGAACTCAATGTTATATGCTTCAATCATGGTTGTATTGGGTTTGATAGTTAACAGTTTTGCTGGATATTCTCTTGCAATGTATAAGTACCCAGGTAAAGATATAATCTTCTTATTTATCATAGCAATGATGATTGTTCCTGTTGAAGCTATAATTCTTCCTATGTATTTGGTTGTAAATAATCTACATCTGCTGAATACAATACCAGGCTACATTCTACCATTTGTAGCTAATGTAATGAACATTTTTCTATTCAGACAGACCTTCATCACATACCCAAAAGAATTGGTTGAAGCAAGTAAGATTGATGGAATGACATCTTTTAGATTCTTTTTTAAAGTTGTCATACCAACATCTACCTCTATCTACATAACTGTAGGTGTGTTGACCTTCTTGGCTTCATGGAATGATTTCTTGTGGCCAGTGATGGCATTGACGAAACAGAAGATGATGCCAATCCAAGTTGCATTGAATGCAATTTTCTCTGATAGAGAGCATATATTTACAAATCATACAATGGCTGCATTGACGCTAGCCTCGATACCTGTGATAGTGATATTTGCATTCTTCCAGCAGTATATAGTGGTTGGTTCGGTTAGAAGCGGAATCAAATAGAAAAATAGAAATTGCCCGATTTAATCGTTTTAATACTTGAATATTGGCTATTTAACTATTAATATGAACGGGTAAGGTGCTTTTGAATTTTTAAAAAATTCTTGCAAATTAAAAAACTCAAGGAATAGAATTATGAATTTTATAGCTTTTGGCGAAGTCCTTTTCGATGTATTCGAAGACAAGAAAAAACTAGGTGGAGCTCCAATGAATGTTGCAGGTCATCTATCACAAATGGGAGCCTCTTCAGCTATCATCAGCAGTGTGGGTGATGATGAATTTGGTAAAGAAGCATTGGAAGGTATAAAGAGTATCAATGTTGATACTAAGTATATTTCCATCGTTGATAAAGAAACTGGTGTGGCTAATGTAACACTTACATCAAAAGGTATTCCAACTTACGATTTCAATAAGGATAATGCTTTTGACAACATTCCTATGAAAGACTACAGCATTGATGATTGTGATATTTTTTATTTTGGATCTCTATCTCAAAGAAATGATCACAATGTTGAGGTATTGAAAAGTATTCTTGATAAAGAGAACAATGCTATAAAATTCTTTGATATCAACATAAGAAAAAAATACTACCAAAAAGATTTTATCAAATATGGTTTTGAGAAATGCAATATTCTAAAAGTTAACGATGAAGAAGTACCAATTGTTGCTGAAATCATTGGATGTGATGAATCTGAATCAACTGTAGTTGAAAAGCTTCAGAAAGATTACAACATCGAAATTGTTCTTGTTACCAAAGGTAAACTTGGTACCACATTATACAGTGGTGATTTAGTGCTGAACCAAGGAATCAATGATGTAAAAGTTGTTGATACTGTTGGAGCAGGCGATAGTTTCTCTGCAGGGTTCCTCAATTCTTATTTCAATAAAGATTCCTTAGAGGAAGCTTTAAAGAGAGGCTCTTTATTGGCTGATTATGTTGTAACACAATCAGGTGCAATTCCCTCATATTCTGATGAAGTAAAAAAAGCCCTTGATATTTAATCATAAGATTAGATAGATAATAATAATTTAATAATTGCAGTTTCCTTTTTTGAGGAGACTGTTTTTTATTTATGAAGAATGATCTCAAACTATTATAGCTCTTTTTATGAAGTTTCTTGACAAATGGCATCTTCTCCCTAAGACTGTAGAAGAAGGGAAATATAACTGAATCAATCTCAATATGATAAATTTAGAGAATGGAAAACCTCCAAGATCTTACATCTTTTTTTTCAAGGGTACTCTTGAATACAATGGAATAATTCATATCGAAATTGAATTTACAAAACTATGGTTTCAATAATATAAAAGGTTATTTAAGAATTTGAAACTAGTTTTTTATAATCATCATTTCACTTTATATTGGAGACCATGATGGGATATATAATCAACAAAGAAATATTAAAAGCCTGTGATATAAGAGGAATATATAAAGAGGAATTATCTGAAAAGGATTTCTATTATATTGGTAGGGCATTTGCAACAATACTAGCTAAAAAGAATATGAAAGTTTGCAGTGTTGGGCGTGATGGAAGATTGTCATCTCCATCACTTCAGGAAGCTCTTATAAAAGGATTGTTAGAGAGCAATGTTGATGTCATTGACCTTGGTTTTGTGAGTACCCCTGCACTATATTTCTCTCAAACATTATTGAACACAGATGGATGCTGTATGATAAGTGCAAGTCACAATCCATCTAATTACAATGGCTGTAAGTTTGTCTTAAAAAATGAAATCTTTTCACAGAAGTACATAAATCAAATTTATGAGATAGTAAGAGATGACGATTTTGAGATGGCCAATGGACTGGGCATTCAGTCTAAATTTGATATAAAAGATTATTACATTGATCATCTTCTTGATGTGCTGAATATTGATTGTTTGAAGAATTCAAATATTGTTTGGGATGCTTCAAATGGTGCCTCTGCATTCATGCTATCCTCACTGATCAAGCGGTTACCTGGAAAACATACCATCATTTGTAATGAAGTCGATGGAAACTTCTCATGCCATGAACCAGATACAAGCAAGGAAATAAATTTACAGATGCTAAAAGATTCAGTTATTGAACATTCAGCAGATTTGGGTATTGCCTTTGATGGAGATGGAGATCGTCTCAGCTGCATCACAAGCTGTGGATGCTATGTAACAGGAGATCAACTGCTTTTAATTTTGGCAAAGGACTATCTATCAGATCATCCTGGAGCAGAGGTCATGAGTGAGGTGAAAGCAAGTAAGGTTTTTTATCAGCAGATAAGCGAGGCAGGTGGAATTCCTGTGATGTGGAAAGTTGGTCATACATTCCAGAAGATGAAAGCTATTTCAGATGATATTGGATTTGCTGGTGAGACCAGTGGACACATCTTTTATAAAGAGAACAACTGGGAAGATGATGGAACATATGCTGCTTTAAAACTTTTGGATCTTCTTTATAACAGAACAAAAACAACCCTTGATTATCAAGTGTGCAAGATTCCTTATGTCTTTACAAAAGGTGAGGTTCGTTTGAATATGGGAAGTGATGATAGAGATGGCCTTGTTGAGAATCTTAAAAAAAGGCTGGATATAAATCAAAGAGAATACAATTCTATAGATGGTGTGAGAGTTGAATGTCCTGATGGATTCTGGCTCATAAGAGGGTCAAACACACAACCTCAGATAACAACATATGTAGAGGCTTTTTCAGACAAAACATATGATGATACCTTATCTGATATGAAAGAATATCTCTCATCTTGTGGTTTTGATTATGATACTCTTTTACAGGACTCCTCTAAATAATTTACAGAAGTCCAAAAGAGAATCATATCTCTATCAATCGTTGAATATGAATTTGTTTATTGCTTTTGCTATACCATTGTTGTTGTTTGAATCTGTAACATAAAAAGCTACAGACTTAACCTCATCAATTGCATTGTCCATTGCTATTCCATACCCAGATTCAGCTATCAACTCGATGTCATTGTTGTAATCTCCAAAGCTCATCACATTTGCTCTAGTTATGTTCATCTCGTCACACATGATATCAACGGTAGAAGCTTTTGAGATTCCAGTGGGGCATATCTCTAAAATATTTGGGGATGATAGGAATGCATTGAGACCTTCAATTTTGGCTGCATCAATCAAACTTTTCGTTCTTAGTAGATTCTCAGAGTCTTTATCCTTAGCAAGAATTTTGAAAGGTTCATAACCTTCAGCTTTCCATCTCTTAAGAAGAGGCATCAGAGGAGTGGCTATTCCTGAGTTTTTTGCAAATACCTGCTGTGCATCAAACCAGTAACCTGTGCTCTCCATATATGCATATTTCAAATCATAGATGATTGGATAGGAGCCATTTGATTCAATTATGGGAATAACTTTTTCAAGGTCATTGATGTCAATTCTGATATCTTTTATCACCTTGCCATCAAGTTCAACATAGGACCCATTGAAACATGATACTCCTGTAGGAAAATCAAGCTCCTTCTGTATTTCAGTCAAACCTGCTTTGAAACGTCCTGATGTAAGGATCAAAGGAATTCCTTTCTCTTCATATGCTCTTTTTAACATCTTTTTATCAAGATCGTTCATTTGTTTTTTATCGTTCAATAAAGTGCCGTCTATATCGGTACAAATTAGTTTTATTTCATTCATATTCGATAGACTAGCACATTTATTATAAAGACTCTAGATAAATGAAGAGAGTGAAATTTATGAGAAAATATATTTCTTTATGGCAGTAGCAAGGCCATCTTCATTGTTTGAATGGGTCACATCAAAAGCAACAGATTTTACCTCTGCAATAGCATTGTCCATGGCAATACCATATCCTGAAGCTGCTATCAACTCTATATCATTGTTGTAATCACCAAAGCTCATTACATTTGCTTTAGATATTTTCATTGCATCACACATTATATCAACAGTTGTGCCTTTATTAATTCCCTTAGGGACAATCTCAAGTATTGTAGAGGCAGAAAGGAACGTATCAACTCCATCAATTCCTGATTCTTCAATCAACTTCTTTGTTACGAGAAGATTTTCAGGATCATGGTCTCTAACTATGATTTTGTGTGGAGAGTAATTCTTCTTTTTCCAATCTGAAATCAACTTATCGAAAGGTTCAGCAATTGATACATCAGGGAAAATAGAATTCATCTGCTTGAACCATTCTCCTTCATCTTCCATATATGCATATTCCAGATCATTTAAAATTGGATATGAGTTGTTACTTTTGATGATTGGAATCAATTTTGTTAAATCATCAATATTCAGTCTCTCATCTTTCAAAACAACATTATCTATCTCAATGTAGCAGCCATTGAAGCAAGATATTCCTGTTGGAAAGTCAAGTTCCTTTTGGATGCTTGTCAGTCCTGCTTTGAATCTTCCAGATGTCAAAATCAATGGGATATTTTTCTCTTCATATGCTTTTCTTAGCATCTCTTTATTCAAATCACTTATTTTTTTATCATCATTCAATAAGGTTCCATCTATATCGGTACATATCAGTTTTACTTGTTTCATGGAATAAAAACTATCATAATTTGAATAAAGTCTCCAGTTCTAAAAATCAAAAGTTAAAATTTGCTAATTATCAACCAATCCCACCAAGAACTATTCCTAAAATAAATACAATTATTGTTATTGGAATGAATACAAAATGAGCCAGTGGTTCGAGCCATTTTCCAATTGGTTTGACTCTACCTTGTTGAAGCAGAGCTCTGGACTTATCTTTGCCAAGAACGATGTAGAACATGATTGCTGCAAGGCCAGCTCCTAATGGACAGGCATATATAGAGACAAAGTCCATCCAAGGACTTACGATGTTCTGAATTGCCAAGCTTATTACCAGACCTAATCCTAAAACTATCAATGAGGATATTTTTCTATTCAAATTGAACTTCTGTTGAACAGTTGCAATTGGTGCTTCATAGAGATTGATAAGTGATGATACACCTCCAAATAGAACTGCCACAAAGAATACAATAAGAAGAATGGTTCCTCCATTCATGGTTGAAAATAGATGAGGAAGATGGATGAACATAAGGCCTGGTCCTCCCTGGGATAGCTGAGATCCTGTAGTGGCCATTGCAGGTATTATTACAAGGGCTGCAAGCATTGCTGCAATTGTATCAAACAGTGCTACTTTCCAAGCTGAGTCAAGAATATCTTCTTTGTCAGATAGGTATGTTCCGTATATCAAAGTTCCATTTCCTGCAAGTGATAGAGAGAAGAAAGCCTGTCCTAAAGCATAGACCCATGTTAGAGGGTCTTTGATTGCTACAGGATCAATTGTGAACATGTACTTATATCCTTCTTTTGCTCCAGGTTGGAAACTTATATAGATAGCCAAACAGATGAACATGAGGAAGAACAGAGGCATCATTATTTTGTTTGCTTTCTCAATGCCCTTACCAATTCCAAAAATCACAATAATTGCAACAATGACAACTGCCAAAATCTGGAACAAATTGTTTCCTGATGTGGTGGCAGTTCTTGAGAACAATCCACCAAGAGATTCAATATCTGGATTGGATAGAAGAGAGCCTGAAAGAGACTGAACAACATATTTCAAAATCCAGCCCACGACAACTGTATAACCAATTGCCAAACTCAATGAGCCAAGCACTGGAATAAAACCTACTGCCTCTCCAATGTTTCCATTTTTACCACTTTCCTCACAGGCATACCGAAAGGCTCCCATGGGACCTTTTCTTGATGCACGTCCGAATGCCATCTCCCCAATGGTTCCACTGAAACCTAGAATGATGACAAAGATGAAGTAAGGAATTAAAAAAGAACCACCACCATATGCTGATACTCTTGTTGGGAACAACCATATGTTGCCCATTCCAACTGCAGAACCTATACAGGCCAAGATAAATCCATACTTGCTTGAGAAAGAATCCTTTCTCTCTTCTTCATAATTCATAGTAAATTTCAGCTCCTTTGTTTCTGTAAATAGGTACACATTATATCCGAAAATTACTTTAAATCAACAACTAATACATTCAATATTAGATTTTCCTCATAATTCTAATTTCAGCTGAATTACGTTATAATCGAACTGTATAAAAAATAGATTTGATATCTATTGATTGTATAAGAATCTTTTATTGGTGGGGGGATACAGAAATAATATGGAGAAAGAGATTTTAAAAAGAGCTATTGAATATGTGAAGAATCTGTTTGCCGGTGACTTCAGTGGCCATGATTTTCATCATACAATGCGTGTGTACAAACAGACTTTGATAATAGCAGACTCTGTTGAATGCAATAAGGACAGATGTGCTTTGATTGCATTGCTTCATGATGTTGATGATCACAAACTATCTCCAAAAACTTGCAAGAACCTAGATAATGCCAAATCATTCCTCAATAACGAAGAAGTAGATAGTGAGGAGATTGATGCAATATGCAGCAACATATCAAAACTATCTTTCTCTAAGAAAATAGATCCATCTCTTATGGATGTGGAAGGCCAGATTGTTCAAGATGCTGATAGGCTAGATGCAATTGGAGCAATTGGAATTGCAAGAACCTTTGCCTATGGTGGAAACCACAGCAGACCTATATATAATCCTGATAGCAATGAAAGTGATTCCTCAATTGATCATTTTTATGACAAACTATTGAAATTAGGTGATAGCATGAACACTGAGAAGGGAAAAGAGCTTGCGATTCAAAGAAATAAATTCATGAAAGATTATCTAGAACAATTTTACAGCGAGTGGAATTGATATTATGGGTAAAATTATAGCCTAAAAGTGATATTAAATTTAAAATAGATCTTTAAATTTCCACTTTATATATATATTCACTTAGAATTATCCCATCTTCCAAATGAATCTGATTTATTTTTTTAGAAAAATTATTCTTAAAAAAGGTAATATAAGAAGTCCTAAAAACATTATTGATGCATATAATAAAAAATACCATATACACTTATTTTGCTACAAAATAACATTTGTTAAGTATAAAAATATAGAAAATTATAACTTTTTTGATAATTTTGATAACTTATATGAAAATAAGTTGAATATTCATGCAAATTATTGTATATAGTATAAAACTAATTTAAAATAATTTTTAAACGACGTACTTATTTTAAACAGTTTAATACTAACGGGAGAATGTCAAAGGAAATTTGGCATAAAATAAATTATGAAAAAACGCACATTTTTAGTTTTAGTTGTTGCATTGATTGCTTCTACTATGGCATTTGCTGGTGGTGATAAAGAAGAGAAAAGCTCTTACAAATTAGGTTTCATCGGACCTCTAACTGGTGATAATGCCAATTATGGTACTATGTCTAGAGACGCTGCTTATCTTGCAGTTGAACATTTCAATGCTGCAGGTGGTATCAATGGTATACCTGTTGAGATCATTGCAGAAGACAGTGAAGGTACTGTAGAAAAAGGTCTATCCGCTATTGAAAAATTAGCTAATACAGATAAAATTTCAGGTCTTATTGGTCCTGTATTCACATCAACTACAATTGCTGTAGGTGATCGTGTTCAAAATGAAGGTATTCCTCTAATCACAGGTTCTGCTACATATGCTGATATAACAAATATTGGTGACATGGTTTTCAGAACAGTTGTATCTGATGGTTTACAAGGTGAAGTTGCAGGTCATTACTTCTATGAAGTACTTGGTTATAGAAACTTAGCTGTTCTTTATGCAAAGAATGACTACTCACAGGGTCTATACAAGAGCATGTCTGCTACATTTGAATCACTTGGTGGTACAATTATTGATGCAGAATCATTCATGGTTGGAGATAAAGATTTCAAGACTCAGTTAACAAAAATCAAACAGGTTAGTGCTGATGCAATCTATATTCCTAACTACACAGTTGAAATGGCTCAGATCCTAGAACAGGCTTCACAACTTGGTGTTGATGCTCCATTCCTTTCATGTGATGGATTCTCTGATCCTGAAATTTATAACTTAGCTGGTAACTTCACTGACGGTGTTGTATATGTAGCACCTGCACAGGTAGAAGAAAGTGAACTATACAATGACTTTGCAAAAGATTATAAAGAACATTATGGTATCGCTCCTGATTCATTCGCAACAAACGCATATGATGCAACAAACGTAATGCTTCAAGCTTTAACAAGAGCTGTTGCAAACGGTGATGATTCAAGACAGGCTCTTCGTGATGAAATTGCTAAGACAAAAGATTATGAAGGTGCAAGTGGTATTGTTAACTTTGCAGCTAATGGTGACTTAATTGCTAACCAGGGTGTATATAAGGTAGAAGGAACAACTCCAGTCTACCAAGGTGCATTCGAAGTAGTAGACGGCAAACTTTCAAAAGTTGAATAATAATTAACTTCTGAAGGAATACTCAGCCGGTGAAGTAATTTGCCGGCTTTGGTATTATAAATATTTTCTATTTTTTTTAAAAAATAGGACATGACGAAAATTATCATTAATTTGATTATTTGTTCTCTGCCATTGCAGGCATAAAAAGTAAATACTTAAATAGGGAGATCAACTGTGGTTTCAGTTTCAGAATTTTTCCAACATTTGATGAATGGTCTTACATTGGGTGGTATATACGCATTGATAGCATTGGGTTATACAATGGTATATGGTATCTTGAAGTTCATCAACTTTGCACATGGTGATATTCTAATGTTTGGTGCATATATAGGCTTGTTTTGCTTTGATGCACTAAGAGGAGACGCTTCTCTTGGAACATGGACATTCATATCATTCTTCATCGCTATGTTAATTTCAATGGTTGTAACTGCTGGACTTGGTGTTGCAACAGAAAGAATAGCATATAGGCCTTTAAGAAAGGCAAACAGATTGGCACCTTTACTATCAGCTATTGGTGTATCATTCATCCTCTCAAACTCAGCAGCATGGGCTTGGGGAACACAAAGTAGAAAATTAAACTATCCTTTTGATAATACTCCCTTCAATATCAAAGGTGTTGTAATAACACCTCACCAGGTAATGGTTTTGGTTGTATCACTCATAATGATGGTATCTTTGATATTATTTGTTAACAAAACTAGAATGGGTAAAGCTATGAGAGCTGTAAGTTTGGATCAAGATACTTCCAGACTTATGGGTATCAATGTCAACCAAGTTATCAGTATGACATTTGCTATTGGTTCTGCATTAGCAGCTTCCGGTGGTATGTTGATTGCTCTTGATTACAAGGTTTATCCATCTATGGGTATGATGCTCGGACTTAAAGCTTTCGTTGCCGCTGTAGTAGGTGGTATCGGTAATATTGGTGGCGCTATGCTAGGTGGTATCCTTCTTGGACTACTTGAGACATTTGGTGTTGCAATATTTGGGATTCCAACAGCAATGAAAGATACAATTTCATTCGCTATATTGATTCTTGTTCTTCTATTAAAACCAGAAGGATTACTTGGAAAAGCAGTAAAGGAGAAAGTATAGTATGTTTAATTTCTTTTTATTAATTTTGATTTATACAGGCATCTATTCATTGATGTCTATGGGACAGAACTTGATGACAGGTTACACTGGTATGTTGAGTTTATGTCAGGCCGGTTTCTTTGCAATCGGTTCATATGTAACTGCTATTTTGACAACAAGATATGGTTTTAGTTTCTGGGCAACAATTCCTCTATCAGCAATGATGGCTGCTGTCTTTGGTATTTTAATCGGTCTACCTACTTTGAGATTGAAAGGTGATTATCTTGCAATTGCAACTTTAGGGTTTGGTGAGATAGTAAGAAACGTTTTAAATAACTGGGATAGTCTTACAGGTGGTCCAATGGGTATTCAAAGAATCCCAATGGTTAAGTTTTTTGGCTTCACAATCAATCCATATAAGAAAATAGCTTTTTTGGTTATGGTTTGGATTTTCGTTTTGGTATTCTACATAATGTTTGAAAGACTTGGTAGATCTAGAATGGGAAGAGCATTACAGGCTATTCGTGATGATGAAATTGCTGCTGAAGCAATGGGTATCAACACAACTAAATATAAAGTTTGGGCATTTGCAATTGGTGCTGCTGCAGCTGGTGTAGCTGGTAGCTTGCAGACTGTTTATTCATTATCCGTTACTCCTGCATCATATACATTTATGGTATCAGTATTGGTATTGTGTATGGTTGTTCTTGGTGGTATGGGAAACTTTGCTGCTGTTATTCTAGGTACATTTATCATTCAGTTGATAAGTTATTTCCCTCAACTTGTTGGTCTATCAAGTGTAATTCCTGCACAGTTCAAACAGATCTTATTCGGTTTGATTCTTGTATGCATGATGATATGGAGACCTCAAGGTATCATTGGAACTAGAAGTTACATGGTAGGTAAAAACAGAGTAAAAATGGAGGCAGCAGATGAACTTGCTTGAGACTAAAGTATTAACAAGAGCTTATGGCGGTGTTATTGCCGTAAACGAAGTTTCATTTGAAGCTCAAAAGGGAATGATCACAGGTCTTATTGGACCAAATGGTGCTGGTAAAACAACACTGTTCAACAATATGACAGGTCTTGATGTTCCAACCTCTGGTAAGGTTTACTTTGAAGGTAAGGATATAACTGGATTCAACTCACATAAGTTATCCAGACTTGGAATGTCCAGAACATTCCAGAACATCAGATTATTTTCAGACATGAGTGTAATTGAGAATGTTATGATTGGTGGTCACTATATGACAGGAAACCCTGATCATAGAACTGGTAGATTTAAGAATGTGTTCAGATCTTATTTCAAAATGAAAGATGAAGAAGAAGAGATGTATGAACATGCAATGAAACTTCTTGAATTCTTTGATATTGCAGATTTATCACAGGAACTTGCTAAAAACTTACCTTATGGTCACCAAAGAGAACTTGAAATTGCTAGAGCACTTGCAAGCTCTCCTACAATTCTTTTCCTTGATGAACCTGCCGCTGGTATGAATCCTCAAGAAACAGACCATTTGATGGCAACCATACGTAGGATAAGAGATACTGGAGTATCTGTTGTTTTGATTGAACATGATATGAAATTGGTTATGAATATCTGTGATAACATCACGGTATTGAACTATGGTCAGATGATTGCTCAAGGAACACCACACGAAATCAAGAATAATCCTTTAGTTATTGAAGCTTATCTTGGAAAGGATGATGAATAAAATGGCAGAACTATTAAAAATTGAAGATATAAGTGTTAACTATGGCGCAATTAAAGCCTTGAAAAATGTTAGCATGAAAGTTAATAAAGGTGATATTGTTAGTCTTATCGGTGCAAATGGTGCTGGTAAATCTACTCTATTGAAAGCAATTGTAGGATTGGAACCTCTAATTGATGGTTCTATATCATACAGTGATAGCATTCTAGCAACCAGTAATGTAAGAAAGAGTATAAGTACTGAAAATATTGCAAAACTTGGTATCTCACTCGTTCCTGAAGGACGTCATGTTTTTGCTGATATGAGTGTTGAAGAAAATTTAGATATGGGAGCTTTCCTTGTTCGTGATGATGCAATAATACGACAGAAGAAAGAAGAGATGTTTGAATTCTTTCCAATCTTAGGCGAACGACGCAATCAGAAAACAAGATCATTATCTGGTGGTGAACAGCAGATGATGGCTATTGCTAGAGCTCTGATGAGTTCCCCTAATTTACTTCTATTGGATGAGCCTGGATTGGGTCTTGCTCCTTTAGTTGTTCAGGATATCTTTGACAAGATTGCTTACATCAATAGAACTGAAAAAATTACGGTTTTCCTTGTAGAACAGAATGCAAAAATGGCATTGAAGGCTTCTACAGAAGGATATGTAATGGAAAATGGTAGAATTGTTCTATCGGGTTCCTCAGAAGAATTGTTGACAAGCAAACAGGTACAAGAAGCTTATCTTGGTGCTTAAATAAAAAATATATTTCATGTATATACAGAAGATCTAACTCTCTCAAAAAGATTTAGGTCTTCTTTTTTTACTTCAAATTTCATTCTCAGAAATGAAAAACAGCAGCATTTATAACTGCTTCTTGCATGAAGCTATTTGAGAGTTTCAACTTATTTAATTCTAATTGGATTGAAGAAGGTAATTAATCCGCTAGAATAAATTTATTGCTAAAAAAGTTATATTTTGAACCATTTTGAATATTTTTATCCTTTGTTTGCAGCCGTTCTTACATAAAGTCACTTAAAAAACTGTTTGTACCCTTTTTATCTTGACTTAATACCAATACGAGATAGATAATAATTGTATGTAAAAAAGACGGAG
>JBFHKM010000075.1:0-14399 GCA_041595335.1 Sphaerochaetaceae bacterium | reverse complement strand
GCAAAATTATCAAGTGATCTATAAATACCATCCAAAGAATCTGGTACAGTATCAATAAAACATGATGACAGCTGATGATATGGCTTTCTTGCGTTGCTCATTGTAGGAGTTGCCATGGTGACTTTATGAAGACTGAGCATATCATAGAAATTCTTCACCCAAGTCATTCTTTTGTTCTGCTCTTTCATAGCAAGATGCAGAGCAATACCTAAATACATCTCCTGAGGAGTTTCAAGCAGCTTGTTATCGTATGTCTTTATAACATAACGCTTCAGCATCAGGTCCAACCCACTGAATGTGAAAAGATTATTTCTTTCTTTTTTTATGAATGAGGAAGCTTCCTCAATCTCTTCTTTAGTATAGCTCTCCAGTATGTACTTTCCGTACAGGCCACCCTCTGTCATGAAATTTAACTTGTCATAGAAGTTTGTAAAACCAAATTGATTTTGGTACTTCTTCAAGTTCTCTGAAAACTGAAGATATAGAATACGTGCTGCAATGAATTCCCAATCAGGAGCCTCAACAGTTGTAAGCTCAACACTCGCTTTGAGCAGTGCCTTAAGTTTCTCTTCCTTAGACATCTGTGTTTTTTTGAAAGCGATGTATTTGCTGTAAAGAAGGCCAAGACTGTATTTGCTTGAGTCAAAGTCATGTTGAACTCTTCTCAACACGTCATTTAACTCAGAAAGCTCCAATTCAGTGCAGATGAGTCTTCTATCCTCTCTCTTCTGAGTCTGACTTGATCTATATAAGATGTAGCTCTTTGCTACATCATAATACTTATGAGCCATCAAGGTCTCTTCAACTAAATCCTGTATTTTCTCAACCTCGACTCTTTCATAATCATCTTCTTTGAGTCTGGTTTCAATTTCTTTTATCAATATATTTAATGTTTTATCGGTGCATGGAACATCTTTCGCATAAAATGCACTTTTAATTGCTTGGAGTATTTTACTTTTTTGATAGCTCTCAAGCTTTCCATTTCGCTTAACAATTTTTGTTAATTCCATAAATTCTCCTAATTAATTTTATTACTGAGTCTCATAAATTTTTATAAGATTGTAATAGAATGATAGGTTAAAACTATCAATATGAAAAGGCTTTTATTTCTAAGAGTTCGAATAAAAATAAAAATTTCATCAAAACTGGACATGTAAATATTTGCTCAGTTGATACTATTGCTGTAGATTAACTAACATAAAAACGACCAATCATCATAGTCATTAATTGATTTTGCCAGGCGAAAAATATATTCAATAAGAGGATATTGATGGTTAAATATCAACTTATAAAAAATAGTTATCTATTTTAAAATAGCTATAGAATAGCTAAAATATTCTTTATTTTCCAAATAAATTAACAATTAGTATATTAAAAGTATAATTTATATTCACAAATGTTAATGTATTTTTTTCTATAACAAACGAATAAATTCAAAAAATGTCCATTTTTAACATATAAATAGCTATTTTATTTTTTTTGTAAAAAAGTTAACCTTTTTTCCTTGACGTATAGAAATTGTCGATTTATTCTATTTTTATATTAAAACTTAAGTAAAAACATCTGTTTTACTTTTTGGAGGATCAAATGAATAAAAAATTAATTGTTGCATTGGGTGCTGTTGCTTTGAGTGTGGCTTCAATTTTTGCAAACGGAGGAAAAGAAACCCAGACTTCTTTTACAATTGAGGATGCTAAGAAAAATCCAGGTGGAGAGTTGGTAATAACACCACAGGAAATCGGCTATAAAAATGCTGAGATAGAATTGACATGGCAGCCTTGCCCACCTCATTCAATGAGCAGCACACAGGTAGCAAGACAGGATGATATCAAAGCAAAAGCTGAAGCTTTTGTAAAGAAATATCCCAATGTTAGAATAATCCCTGTTGGAACAACTTCATCCGTCAATGATAGTATGACAAAATTGCAGGTAACAGTAGTTCAAGGTGGTGCTCCTGATTTATGTGCAATTGACTCATTCATGATGCCTCAATTTATGGATTACGTTCAACCTATCACAAAATATGTTGAAGAAGCTGGTATTGATGTAGATGATTTCTTCCCATACATCCAAGAGACAGTCATCAATGATGATGGTGAATTGGTTGCTCTGTGGTACACAACAGATGTTCGTGGACTGTTCTACAGAAAAGATTTGATTCCAACTCCTCCAAAAACCATGGATGAATTGTACTCAGTTGCTGAGGACATGAAGGCAAAAGGTCTAACAGGACTTATTTACTGTGGTGGTCGTGATGAAGCTACTACAAACAACTCATGGGGTCTATTGTGGTCTCAAGATGCAAAGCTTGTAAAAGAAGATGGAACAATCGCATTTGAAAGTGGTTCAGATTATGATGCAATGCTCAACTATCTTACATTCTTCCATGATACAATTGATAAAGGCATAACTCCTAAGACTGTTTTAGATTATAAGAATGAGCCAGCAATGTATGGCGATGTTCAAGCTGATAAGGTTGCTATGTTCATCGGCGGTAACTTCGCAATGAAAGCATTGAGAGAGAACATGGGTGAAGATAACTTCAATTCAAAATGGGGCTTTGCAGCTATTCCTACTTTTGAAGCTGGTCAGACACCAACATCTTCAGCTGGTGGTTGGACAAATGTAGTGTTCACAAAAGATCCTGTGAAACAGCAGCTTGCAGCAGAACTTGCTATCATGATGTATTCAAGCGATGAAGCAATGGAATCATGGTGTGAGGTTGGTGGTTACCTTCCAACTCGTAAGAGCTCATATGATTCATTCGAATATCTTAAAGCAGATCCTCTGAGTCCTATCTGTTTGGAATTATTGAACGAAGCTTCAACTCGTCCTTCAGTTGAGAATTACACAAGTATCTCTACAGAAACTCAAGTTGCAATCGGTAATATCATTACTGGATCAAGCACACCTGAAGAAGCTCTAGCTGATTTAATCAACAATCTAAAAGAATATTAGAATAATCTGACATTCAACTTTAATGAGGGGTAACCTTGCGTTACCTCTCATTAATAAATGTAAGTCAGTTTGTGACTTACATTGTATTCAACAAAACATAAAAATGGGAAGAATATTATGGCTAATAACATAACTACTAAAAAGAAATTCAGTGATACCCCAATTCCTTGGTTGACTCCTCTTGTACTGGTACTTGCTTTCTTATTTGTTTATCCAACATTTCAGGTAATTAAATACGGATTCACAGATGCAAGTATCATAAGGCCAACCTACAACTACACCTTGAAGACATTCAAATCTATCTTGATGAATCCATCAACTTATGAAATTTTGAGAATCACTCTTATTTTCGTTTTTTTCTCAGTAGTTTTTCAAACTGTCCTTGGATTGGCTGTTGCTCTAGCAGTTGATAAAGGTGAGAGCATAAGAATGAACAATGCATCAGTATTTGTACGAGTTGTTGCATTGCTATCTTGGGCAATTCCTGGAGTCATCTGTGGTGTTGTCTGGGGCTTCATGTACAATGAAACAGGTACAGGAATTCTTTACTCCTTCCTAACTCGCTGGGGATTTGAGAATGTACATTTTTTGACAGATCCAAATTCAGCTTTAAGAAGTATCATAGTTGCAAATGTATGGAGAGGTTCAGCTCAGAGCATGATTCTATCCTACGCAGGTCTCAAGACCGTTGGAAAAGCTCAAATTGAAGCAAGTATGATTGATGGTGTCAATCCATTTCAAAGATTGAGACACATAATTCTTCCCAATATATTCAGTGTCATCTCAACCAATATAATCTTAAATACAATAATGACATTCAATACATTTGATATGATCTTATCTCTATCAGGCGGTGGTCCAGGTCGTGCAACAGAGGTACTGGCTATGACAAGCTACAATGCAATTTTCAAATCACACAGTCTTGCAAAGGGTTCTGCGTATGCAACTATTTTATTGCTCATAAACTCATTCATGGCAGTTATATATTTCATAATTTTAAGCAATCGTGAGAAGAACGATAAGTAGGAGAGATAATAAAATGGCTAGTAAAGAAAAAAGAAATACAAAAATTGGCATAATTGTACTGTTCGTTATATTTGCCCTGTTCTTCATGGGACCACTTCTTTGGGTGCTCTCTCTATCGTTCAAAACAGTTCCAGAACTGTTCTATACCCCACCTAAGTTTCTTCCTGAGCACTTCAGTTTTGATAACTACATACAGGCGCTCTGGAATGCAGATATTCTATCATATCTTGTGAACTCTGTAAGACTTGTTGTGGGAACACTTATTGTTGCATCAGCTATCATCATTCCAGCTGCATATGCATTCAGTAGAATTCCATTCAAAGGATCAAAAACATTTCAATTCTGCATTTTGATCTTCCAGATGATATCACCTTTAATAATTTCAATTCCTCTATACAGATATTTCAGTACATTGGGACTTCTGAATAATTGGTCTTCATTGACTCTGATATACGTTGCTTTGGTTCTTCCTTTTGGAACATGGACATTGAAGGGCTACTTTGACACAATCCCATTTTCAATCGATGAGGCAGGCACAATTGATGGCTGCACAAGATGGCAGGTTCTTACCAAAATCTTGATGCCTCTGATTGTTCCAGGCTTGATAAGCGTGATAGTTATAATGTTTGTTACCTCTTGGGCACAGTTCATTGTTCCTTTCATCATGTTGAGTGATTCAAGAATGTTCCCTGTATCAGTTGGTCTTGTAAACATGCAATCATCAGCAGATACAATCACAACTCATCTTTTAGCAGCTGCATGTATCATTGCTATCGCTCCAACTTTATTCGTGTTCATAATACTTCAGAAGTATATCGTATCAGCTCTAACTGCAGGTGCAGTCAAGGGTTGATGCAAAAATAAAATCATAGATGATCTCAAATTAAAGATTTGAGTCATACAAATTACCTTAAGGAAGGTCAATATGGATTGGCATTGTCAAATTATATCCCACACACACTGGGATAGAGAGTGGTATCTAAACAGCAAGTATACAACAGAATGGACTGTTATATTTTTTGATCGTTTATTTGCCATGTTTGAAAAAGAAAAAGATTATCAATTTGTTCTTGATGGACAGATGTTGTTGCTGGATGACTACTTCGAAGAGTTGAAGAAACAGGGAAAACCTGTTCATCCATATAAAATGAAAATAAAGAAATATGTAAATGAAGGAAGACTTCACATTGGTCCCTATTATCTACAGCCAGATTGGCAGTTGGTTGCAGGAGAATCTCTTGTAAGAAATGCAATTGTTGGAACAACAAAAGCACGTGAGTTTGGACCTGTCATGCCCATTGGTTGGTTGCTTGACAACTTTGGTCAGATATCTCAAACATCCCAGATAAATGCTAAAAGTGGAATCACAGGTCAGTTTGTATGGAGAGGTGTTGAGATGGATCCAACAAACGTCAGAAGTGAGTTCCTATGGAAAGCTCCTGATGGAACCACCCTACCTTCTGTGTATCTTTTGAACAGCTACAGAAATTTGATGAGACTTGCAGAGTACAAAGATATGATGAAGAAAAGAGTCGTATCTGAAGTTGTCAAACTCAAAGATTTCATGACAACAAACAATGTATTGATGATGAATGGATATGATCAGGAGATGGTTCCAGATGACATCCAACCAGCTATTCAAAGTGGTGCTCTGAACACAAATGACATCAAAGTCACTCAGGAGAATCCTGCATCATATCTGAAATCAGTTATGGACAACAATCCATCATTGATAACACTTGAGGGATCTCTTTACTCTGGAAGATTCATTTCTGTATTTCCTGGGGTCATGAGCTGCAGAATGTATTTGAAAATTCAAAATGATAGAGCTGAAAAAGCTATAACAAAGCTAGCTGAACCTTTGAGCACAATCGCTTGGCTGAATGGTGGAGAGTATCCATCAACATTGATGAATAAAGCTTGGGAACTGCTTCTTCAAAATCATCCACACGACAGCATCTGTGGTTGCTCAATTGACGATGTTCACAGTGATATGGAGCAGCGATTTAGAGATATGCATTTCCTTGTAGACTCACAAATTGATTGTGATATCAAGAGCATCATTGCCAATGTTGATACCTCAACTTTGAAAGAAGATCCTCATTTCATAATCAACACAGCGCCATACAAGAAGAATGTTGTGGCAAAAATAGATGATTCATATCTATTTGTAAAAGATGTACCTTCAATGGGATACAAACTTGCAGAGGAAAGTGAAAATGATGAGGAGAATGTCACAGTAGATGGAAAAACTGTAAGAAATGGATATGTAAGTGTTGAAATAAATGATAATGGAAGCGTTGATATAACAAATCTTGAGACAGGCAGAACCTTCAAAAATCTTGGAATCATAGAGGACAAGGGAGATGCTGGTGATGAGTACAACTACTCCTATCCTGATGAAGATAGAACTTTTCTCTCTACAGATTTCAAAGCAAGCACTTCCATAAAGAGCTTTGGAAAGAACAGAGTTGAGATCAGAATTGGCATTGATATGAAACTTCCAAAGAAATTGACAGCAGATAGAAAGAGAAGAGAAGATGACTATCTTCTTATGCCTATCAGAACCATCATCTCTGTTGAAAAAGGATGCAGGAGTGTAAAATTCCACACGGTGATCAACAATACAGTGAGAGACCATCTTGTGAGAGTTCTCTTTGATACAGATATAAAGACAGATAAGGCCTATGCTGGTTCTGCATTTGATATTGTAGAGAGACCAATTCACATTGACGATTATGATGAATCAATGATTCCTAAAAATGTAAGAAAGGTAATTGTTGGTGCAAGAGAGGCAAAACCGAATACAATCTTCCTTGGAAGAGAGCTTGTTGATTTGAATGATAAAGAGCAGGGATGTGCAGTTCTTTCAAAGGGACTTCCTGAGTACACGGTATATGAAAAAAAGAACACCATAGCTCTCACCCTATTCAGATCTGTTGGATGGGTTGCAACTGATATAAACACAAGAATTGGTGATGCAGGTCCTCTTATCTACACACCAGAGGCACAGTGCTTGAGAACAATGGAATTTGATTATGCATTCTACCCTCACTCAGGTGATGTTGAGAGTGGTAGAGTTCTGAGAGAAGCTGATGAATTCAACAGCACAACAGCTGTTGTGCAGACAAACATTCATGGAGGATGTCTTCCTCTTGAATCATCCTATCTTTCTATTGAAAGTGAGATGGACAATGTCATGCTATCATCTTTCAAGCAGAGTCTTGATAAGACATCAGTTATCATAAGAGTCTACAATGGTGGAACAGAGAACTCTCCAGCAAAGATCTCTTTGAACAGAGAGATTGAGAGTGCCACTGAAGTGAATTTGCTTGAAGAGGAAGCTGAGAGTGTTGAATTTGATGGCAACACAATCACTTTGAATGTTGGTGCCAAATCAATTGAGACATTCAAGATTGCTCTAAAAAGAGATGATATCTCACAATCTGCATCAGATGATGCTGAGTGCTGGTTGGTAGATGACAGAGAGGTTTTGAATCTCGATTCTTATGAAAGATATCCTCTTATAACAGAAGAAGAAGTTGCATCTGAAGTTGCACGTGGGAAAGAGATGGAAAGTGGATTGAATGATGTTCTAACAAGACGTACAAGTCTTGAAGCCATTCTTTCTGGAATACTTGCTGGGGACAGGTACAATGAAAGACGTACTCATGAATTGGGATATGAATTGAATGAAGCCAGAGTCAAACGAAGGGTTCATGATTATATTCAGGATTTGAAGTAGGTCACAACAATTTTTGATAGCTCATACTCAAAAATCTGAAGCTTGGTGCTCATGCATCAGGCTTCTTTTTAATTCTATGGTGTTTTAAAATTTACAATTCTACGAAAGATATGAGACAGGCCAAATCGTAAGATTTGGCCTGCATGAAATGAGTATCTAAATTATTTTGTGAATCTGATCTTCTGCCAGACATCATTGAATTTATATAGGTCTGCTCCTAAATCTTCCATGATCTCACAGTTTTCAATTTCAGATGCATCGTAATATGGTTCAACGCTCATCAATTTTCCTGCTTCTTCATTGACGGTTGGAGGGAATCCAAATTCATCCAAGAACTGTGCGTATATATCAGGTCGATGAATGAAGTTTATGAATTTCAGAGCCAAATCATAGTTTTTGGAGCCCTTTGGTATGCACATATTGTCTATGTACATTGTAGCTCCTTCTTTTGGAATGAAGAAATCAATTTTATCCCAGTCCTCTTCCTCAACAGATTCATAAACAACTTCAGCATATCCATGGACAACATCAAAATCTCCTGCAGCAAATGCCTGTCCAAAGGAATCATTGTCAAACTTAACAAGGTTTGGTTTCCAATCATTTACAACAGTATCCTCTGCAATCTGAAGCTGCTCTGGATCCACAGAGTTCACACTGAAACCATTGTGAGCCAATGAGTCACCTATAACCTCTCTCATGTCATCCATCATTGTCATCTTGCCCTCAAGATCTTTTCTAGAGAAGATGCTCCAGCTTCTTTCATAGTCCTTTACCTTATCGGTATTTACAGCAATACCACAGGCACCCATGAAGTAAGGTACAGCATAATCCATGTTTGGATCATATGTTGCTTTCTCTTTCACACTGGACGATACATACTGAAGATTTGGCATTTTTGAGTGATCAAGTTTATCAAGCATATCAAGATTTATCATGATCTCTGTGTAGTCCTGTGATGGAAATATTATGTCGTATCCGTCGGCTCCAGATAGAAGTTTTGCAAACAGCTCTTCATTTGATGAGAAGTTATCTATGCTTACATGAACTCCATATTCCTCTTCAAATTCATCTATAACTGCGCTTGGTGTGTAACTGCTCCAGTTATAAAGATAGAGAGTGTTGTTCATATTTTTGTATCTGTTATGAAAGAACAGAACAAGCAGCACAATTATCAATGCACATATCACTATGGCTCGTCTTATATTTTTATTTTTTGAATTCAATTTATAGGTCTCCTGATTTTTGCTATTTTATGCTAGCTATGTCTTTTAAGAAATATCTCAATGTAACAGCAATTACAGTTATTGATAGAATCATGAAGAAGCTGAGAGCATTTATCACTGGTGATATACCAAATCTAATCAATGAGTACATGTAAATTGGAAGAGTTGTTGATCCTGGTCCTGAGACAAAGAATGTAATTATGAAATCTTCCAAACTCAATGTAATTGCCATGATGAAACCTGAGAAGATTCCAGGTCTTATCATTGGAATTATTACTTTGTACAGTGTTTCAAATTCTGTAGCACCCAGGTCTCTTGCAGCTTCCACCACTGAATGATCAAATTCATCCAGTCTGGATAGAACAGTAAGATAAACAAAAGGTATACAGAATGTGGTGTGAGCCACAAATATAGTAAACAGTCCAAGTGGCATGTGTACTCCTGCAAAGAACAGTACAATAGATATACCCAATATGATATCAGGCAACACCATTGGCAGGTATGTAATTATCTGTATGTATCTCTTTGCTCTGAAGGAATACCATTTCACTGAAATTGCAGCCAATGTTGCAATTACAGTCGAGGCAATACCAGCGGTGAAGGCAATGAACAGGCTGTTGTAAAGCGCATTCAAGAGGTCCTCACTGTCTTCAAACAGCATCTTGTACCATTTCAAAGAGAAATGTGTGAAAGTTGAGCCTCTGCTTTCATTGAAAGAGAACACAATTATCACAAGCAGAGGTAGCATCAAGAATATTGTTGTGAGCACCAAGATGAGAGTCGACAGACTGAATTTCTTTTTTCTAGTATTCATTTTTGACTCCCTTCTTTTTATCACCAGTTCTTTCGCTTCTATCATTGACAAACAGGTACATCACAAGCACTGTGCTCAAAAGAGTCAGCAGTACTGAGAATGCTGCTGCTAGAGGCCAGTTTCTTGTCTTGTTGACCTGATCAACAATCAAATTACCAATAAGATATGAATCCTTTCCACCCACAAATAAAGGTATGGTGTATGCACCAAAAGCTGGAATCAATGTGAATATGATTGCAGTGTTTATACCTGATTTGATTGATGGAAGCAGTACCTTTATGTAAGACTGCATCTTAGTAGCTCCAAGATCCCTAGCTGCTTCAAGCAAAGAGAAATCAAATCTATCTATAGCAGAGAATATTGGAAGTATTGCATAAGGAAGATACATGTATACCATTACAAGTATGACGGCACGTCTGTTGTACAGCAGTGACATTCCTTCATCTATTATATTCATCTGCATCAGCATTCTGTTTATGATTCCATCACTTCCTAGAAGACTCATCCAAGCAAATATTCTCAGAAGGGAATTTATCAAAAAAGGTATGATTATCAACGTAAGAAACAGAGTCTGCTTCTTGGACCTAGCAAGAGCTAGGGCACATGGAATTGCAATTATAATTGTGTATAAAGTTGCTTCCAATGAAATTATTACTGTTCTTGTGAAGATCAAGCCATAGGCTTTTTGAAATATCTCTCTGTATGCATGAAATGAGAAGTGCCACTCAACACCTCCATAGAGTCCTTTCTCAAGGAAACTATAAACAACAATCAAAAGAATTGGGAACAAGAAAAAAACAGTGAACCAAACACCCATGATATAGGCATAATAGCTGCTTCTATCTTTTTTTAATTTAGTTTTTTTCACTTGTCAATATCCTCTATAATGTAGCCATCTATCGCTGTCCAATAAATATAAACCTCATCTAGATAAGCAATTTCTGGTGCTTCATCTAAGAACTTAATGTGCTGTTTATAAACTTTGATAAGTTTTCCGTTTTCCAATTTGACATAAATTTTAGAGAGAAAACCTGTATAAACAGTCTCTTCAACAACGCCCTTGAACATATTCATGTTCTTTCTATCCATTGGTCTGTCCAATGAGATGTGAATCTTCTCAGGTCTTATTGTGTAGCTGACACCCTGTCCTATCTCTGTAGCCTCATAATCTGTAACAGAGATTGGTCTGTCGAAATTATCGACATCCAATTGAACAAGATACTCACTATCATTCTCAATTTTTGAGCATTCTTTTACAGTTGATTTGAATATGTTTGTCTCACCTATGAATGATGCTACAAATTCTGTTGCAGGACTTTCATAGATTTCAAAAGGCTCACCTATCTGAAGTATCTCACCATTGTTCATAACAGCAATTCTATCTGATACAGACAGAGCTTCTGATTGGTCGTGTGTGATATAGATGAATGTGATGTGAATCTTATCATGTATGTTATCAAGATCAATCAAAAGATTGGATCTCAATTTGGCATCAAGAGCAGATAGTGGCTCATCAAGCAGCAGTACCTTTGGTTCATTTATAAGAGCTCTAGCAATAGCAACTCTCTGTCTCTGACCACCAGATATCTGATTGGGCTTTTTCATCTCATGCCCTTCAAGATGTACCAACTGCAGATATTTCTGAACTCTCTCATCAATCTCACTTTCACTCATCTTCTTCAGTCGAAGAGGAAAAGCTATGTTTTCATAAATTGTGAGATGAGGAAACAATGCATAATTTTGAAATACAGTGTTGCAATCTCTTTTTTCTGGAGGTAGATCTACTATATCTTGGTCACCAAGATACACAGCACCTTCATCAGGAAAAGTAAAACCTGCAATAATTCGTAATAGAGTTGTCTTTCCACATCCAGATGGACCTAAAATTGAGAAGAACTCTCCTTGATTGATTTTCATGCTTACGTTTTTTAAAACTTGAAAATCGCCGTAGTTTTTTGATAGATTATCAATGGTAACATTGCTTCCTAACATAATAAAACCTCCCTAAAAAAAACTGAAAATTAGAAATCACTTATCTCTGTAAATACAAACAGATTAAATTGATTTAATAATGGGGGTATCAAAATAAATTGATTAAAAAAAGGCAATCATTGATCAGTAAATTTGCAATAAATTGAATCAATAATTTCATCCATGCATCATTGAGAGTTACGACAATGCATCATTTTATTTATATGAGTGTGATAGGAATATACTTTACTTTCTTTTTAATGTGAATACTTTTTATAATAAAAATGTACTTTTTTTTGACCTCACAAAAATACACAATAAATGCAATAAATATAATAGCTATGTTTCAATCAACCTTTTATACAAAATAATAAATTCAAATGACGTCTGTAATTAATACTACTTTCCTCTCAAGCATAAAACAAGACAAAGAGAGGCAATAATCAACTCAAACTCACATTCCCTCCTCAATGCATCAAATATGATGCATCAAGAAGTCATAATTATCATAAATATCCAATTTTAAAAGCTTTTAATAGCAGATCAAAGATTTTCATTCTTCTGAACAATCAAAAGCTCTGAATTGCATATCATATTAAAAAGCATGTATCGATGAAGAGTTGGATTCATCAATCATCACCATATTTGATTTATATCTTGAATTTTTATTGTAAAATAATGGCATATATTATAGAGTTGTCGAAAAATCTCATATTAAAAGGTAAAACAAAATGAAAAAAATGAAAAAAACTTTTGCTGTGCTGCTTATAGCAATACTGAGCTCGGCTTCTCTATTCGCCAGTTCTTTTACAAGCAATCAAAAATCAGAAAGTGCAGAGAACTATCTGTCCATCAGAGTTGCAGCAAATGCAGAGACAATGGAAGGTGATTATGGTTCAAAAGATAGCTCATATGGAGAGTTCGACTTTGCATATACCTACTTTGCTCCAGGATTTAACTATGGATACTACATGAAAGATTCAATTATCTTAACTGAAGAGATACAAAAAATCGGCCTTGATGTTGGAGCATCTTTCAGATACAACCTATTGGATAATTTAGACCTCTTGGCATCACCTTACCTCTCCTTCTCTATATATTACAACTCTGATTATTCCTACGATGTTAATTATTACTTTGGAGTTGGAGGCGAGATAACTCTTCAATATCAACCTATGGACAAAAACTTCTTTATTGAGACAGGACTGAATGTAAAAAGTTTGACTTCAGTCTTAAACGACAGCTATTACTCCTCAGATGAAGGCTCATTATATTCAATAAGTCCATTCATAGGTATCTGCATATCATTCGACGGTGATTTTAATAAAGGCTCAACTTTGAATAAAAAATCTAAGGCACGAAGACTCTAAATAAATAGATCTCATATATCTCTTGAGTCCATACAAGCAGCTCTCCATCGCAATTACATGCAACAAGCATTCATAAAGCGTTGGAGAGCTTTCTTTATTTTATTTGATCTGTTCTCTATATCTCACTTCTAAAATTCAGTCCAAAGACATTAAATATCCAATTCTCGCATAATTAAACAGAGTTGATAAAATGACCAATTTGTATCATTTTTAAGTAAATATTGGCAATAAATGAACAAAAAGATAACTATTCTATCTGATATGCAAAAAAATATCTTTCTGAAAGATGATATCTGTGCTACATTATAAAACAAAAGATAAATTTATTGAGGACACAAATGGCAAGAGTTAATGCAGTCAGTGGGGAAATATATAATGACATTAAAGCCCAAATATTGAGTGGCGAGCTGTCAAAAGATGATTGGCTTGTTGAAACTGCAATTGCAAAACAGAGAGGCATAAATAAGATACACGTATCATATGCTCTTCAGCAGTTAGCTGAAGAGGGATTCATTGAGTACAAAAAGAGAAGAGGATATTTTGTAAAAGGAATTGATGACAATGATTTTCTAGAGTTTGTTAAATTACGTGAGATAATGGAAACTCAGCTCATCAAGGAATTTCTCAAAAGAGCTACCGAGGAGCAGCTGCTTGATTCCATCAGAACAATCAAAAGAAAGCTTGCTTTTCTCAAGTCAAACTTATTGAATGACGCTGATGAAGAGACAGATAAGTTTTTCAGTGAGATGCAGATAATTTCAAAGTATCAGCAGATACCTAAGCTTCTCAGTCAATATCAATCATACATAATGAGTGTTGTCAAAACAGATTTTAGAAAACGAGAGGACATAAAAAAGACAATTGAGACCAACATGGTCCTTCTTGAATGTCTTGAAAAACGAGACATAAATCTGGCTACCAAATGGACAAAGATACGATATGAGAATCTAATTGAGTCATGCTACAGAAATCTCATAATTAAAAAAGATAAGATAGACTGACAAGCACCTGATGTTTTCAATCAAGAGATGATAGCTCTATCTCTTTGAATTACTCTGAAACTTACCAGGAGAGATATCAGTGGCTCTTTTGAACATTCTTATAAAAGAATCTGCATTGTTGAAACCAACTTTCAGAGCAACATCTTGTACCTTCCAACCTTGAATCAGAAGCTGCTTTGCTCTCTCAACTCTTATCGATGTTAGATATTCCTTAAAATTTATTCCCACAATCTTCTTGAATAGCTTTGACATGTAAACCATTGAAAAATGGAAGTGATCTGCAACATCTGT
>JBFHKM010000074.1:0-14492 GCA_041595335.1 Sphaerochaetaceae bacterium | reverse complement strand
GGTGCAATATATCTTGTGCTCGGTATTGTTTAGTTCTCTATATATCTCCTTCAAATATATTTTTTCTATCTCTCAACAGATGCAGCTCAGGTTGCATTTTGGAGATAGAATTTTTTTATTCATTTCATGTGCTTTTTGAGATGCATGAGATTGATAGTGAAGAGCAGGGTTTTATTTTGGGTTCAGTAATTTTTCTAAAAGGCCACATCATATGCTATAATGTTTGAAATATATAAAAAGAAGGAAATCTAAATGATAAGATATGGAATGGTAGGTGGTGGCCCAAAGGCTTTTATTGGTGATGTTCATAGAAGTGCAATCAGATTGGATAACAGAGCTTCTCTTGTCTGTGGCTCTTTCTCTCATGATGATCAAGCTTCAAAGACATTTGGTAGAACTCTGAACATCGAAGAGGATAGACTGTACAGAGACTACATTGAGATGGCTGAAAAAGAATCAAAAAGAGATGATAAAATAGATTTTGCAGTGGTTGTCACTCCAAATAAATATCACTATGAAATATGTAAGGAGTTCTTGCTGCATGATATCAATGTTGTGTGTGATAAGCCTCTTACTCTCACAAGTGAGGAGTCAAAAGAACTGCTGAAGATAAAGAATGAAAGAAAGCTTCTTTTCTGTGTGACATATTCCTACACAGGTTACACCTGTGTTAAGCAGATGAGATGCATGATAAAAGATGGGACTCTAGGAAAGATCAGATTTGTAAACTGTGAATATCCACAGGACTCTGTAAGCAAGAGAAAAAAGAAAGACTCAAAAGGTAGTTCTTGGAGATTGGATCCAACTGTTGCTGGTAAATCACACTGTCTTGGTGATATTGGAACACATATAGAGAATCTATCATACTTTGTCACATCTCTTGATATGAAGCGAGTTTCAGCTCGTCTTGATACTCTTGTTGATGAAAGTGTTATTGATGACAATGCCTGTGTTATGGTTGACTTTGAAGGTGGAGCAAAGGGACTCTTCTGGTCATCTAAAATAGCAAATGGTTATGATAATGCAGTCAGAATCAGAGTTTTTGGTGAGAATGGTAGTCTTGAATGGGTTCAAGAAGATCCAGATCACTTCATTTACTACAAAGAGGGTGGAACAAAGCAGATAATGAGTCGAGGTCGTGATGATTTTGATATGGAGTCACAGAAATACTCAAGACTTCCAGCAGGTCATGTTGAGGGACTTTATGAAGCTTTTGCCAATATCTACGAGGCCTTCATAGATACAATCAACCTGAAGAATAGTGGGGAGATAATCGATGAAAGAGATGTTGATTATCCAACAGCTGAAATGGGATATCAAGGAATTGTCTATGTAGAGAAATGCTTAAAGAGCAATGATAAAGATGGAGAGTGGGTTGCAATAAAATAATATGTAGATATTATTAAAGTTTTTAGAAATAAGTGTAATATTCTGATTAATTATAAAATATGTTAAATTAATAACATTTTAATATTTTGAATTGAATGTTTTCAATATTCATTTGAATGACTTGTTAAAAGTGAATTAATAGTCAGATATATGCATTTATGGGTAATAATTTTGCAATACGTATAAAATGATAACTATCATTTGTGTGGAATTAATTCTCCTCAACAATCTGAAATATTCAATTTTCGTGTAAATAATAATAAAATATTGTCAAAGAAAATATTGCGTTCATATAATAACATTATCGTGTTTTTATAAACATTCAAAACATATGATGAAAAAAAGGAGCGTAAGATGAAAAAAAATTTGCTGATACAAATTATTATTGCATTTATTCTTGGTCTTGTCGTTGGCATCATTCTTTGGATTTCTAAAGTGGATGTTTCAGGTTATGTAAAATGGGTATCACCTTTTGGTAATATCCTTGTATCAATGTTGAAGATGATAGTTGTACCTGTTATCTTCTTCTCTTTGATAAGTGGTTCTGCATCACTTCCTACCGGAGATTTTGGAAAAATCGGTTTGAAGGTGATAATCTGGTACTTTGTAACATCTTTATTTGCTGCAATCATTGGAACACTGCTTGCTTCAGTTTTCAACCCAGGTTCTGGTACTTCCATTCAAGCTTGGGATGCTCTTGCTGCAAACTCTGATGTGAAAGTTGCTGCTGTGACAACAACTGCAGGTGGGGCAATCATTGATATAATCGTTGGAATGTTTGAAAATCCTTTTGCATCTCTTGCTAATGGTGATTTTTTAGCAATCATAGTTTTCTCAATTGCTATTGGGCTCGCTCTCAAGATTATATATGACAATCCAAAATCAACACCTGAATATAAAAAGAAGATTGAAAACCTATTTGATCTTATAGAAGTCATAAAAGATGCCATATTCAAAATGGTTGATTGGATTCTAGCTTACTCTCCAATAGGTGTTTTCGCTCTTACATCATCTAACTTTGCAAATTATGGATCTGCATTGTTTGGACCTTATGTAAAGTTGACTATCGGTGTTGTCTGTGGTGTATTTACATTGATCTTGCTTGTCTATCCTCTGATGATATTTGTAACAACTCGAACAAATCCATATCCTGTACTGAACAGCATCAAAGATGCTTCTTTGACAGCATTTGTAACGAGATCTAGTGCAGCAACTCTTCCTGTCTCTTTGAAAGTAGCTGATGATAAATTACACGTTGATCCAGCGCTGTCATCATTCGCTCTTCCTCTTGGAGCTACAATCAATATGGATGGCGTATGTGTTCATCTACCATTCTTTGCAATTCTTGCTGCAAATATGTTTGGAATAACTCTTGGAGCACCTCAGCTGTTTATTTTGGTTCTAACAACAGTTTTGGCATCCATTGGAACTGGTGGGGTACCAGGTGGTTCTTTGATGCTTCTGTTCATAATTCTTCAAAACATGGGATTGTCTACATCACAGACTGCTGTAATCGTTGGTCTTGCTCTTGGAATCAATCCAATTTTAGACATGTTTGAGACAATGAACAATGTAACAGGAGACCTTGTCTGTACCTATGCTGTAGGTAAAAAATCGAATCTCATTGATAGTGAAAAGAAGGATAATTAATAAGATTTCTCAATCAAGGGCATCTATGAAATATTAGGTGCTCTTTTTTTTGCAGTATGTTTTGAGTTCAAGAAAAATTAGAATATTTTGGATGTTATTCATGCAACATAGAAAAGCTGCTTTAAAAAAAATACAACAAAAATACATCAGATATGCACTTATTAAAACTTTTTCTTTAATACAAATAATAAATATTTATACAATTACTATACAAAAACATGTTTACATGATAAAATTCTGAAAAATTATCGTAAAATTTAATTAGTTTAACAACTTTTAAATTCATATTAATTGGGAGTTTGAGATGAAAAAAAATTTAATGTTGCAGATCTTCATAGCCTTTATAATAGGTCTTGTTGTCGGAATTATTCTGTGGGTGAGTGGAATCAATATTTCCTTATACCTAAAGATAGTATCTCCTTTTGGTAATGTTTTGGTATCAATGTTGAAGATGATTGTTGTACCAGTAATATTCTTATCACTTATAAGCGGTTCTGCCTCTCTTCCTACCGGAAAGTTTGGTAAAATTGGATTGAAAGTTATAGTTTGGTACTTTGTAACTTCTTTACTTGCAGCCCTAGTTGGATCAACATTGGCATTGATTTTCAATCCAGGTGCAGGTTCCTCTATTTCTGCTTGGTCCTCTCTTGCATCTTCAAATACAACAGAAGTTGTTGCAGGAACAACAAGTGCAAGCAGTGCTATAATTGATGTTCTAGTTGGAATGTTCAAAAATCCATTTGCTGCATTGGCTAATGGTGATTTCTTAGCAATAATTGTATTCTCAATTGCATTTGGCCTTGCTCTTAAATTCATCTATGATGATAAAAAAACAACTGACGAGATGAGAGTTAAAATTGATGGTGTATTTGATTTGATTGATGTCACAAAAGAAGCAATCTTCAAAATGGTTGATTGGATCTTGGCTTACACTCCAATTGGTGTATTTGCTTTGACTTCATGTAACTTTGCAAACTATGGTTCTGCATTATTTGGACCTTATGTATCATTAACCATTGGTGTTATCTGTGGTGTTATATTCATGATAGTTGTTGTTTATTCAATAATGCTTTTCTTATTCACAAGACAGAATCCATTCAAAGCTCTTAAGAAAATAAGTGATGCATCTCTTACAGCTTTTGTAACAAGATCAAGTGCTGCAACTTTACCAGTATCATTGAAAGTAGCAGATGAAGAACTTGATGTAGATCCAGCTTTATCAGCATTCGCTCTTCCTTTAGGTGCTACAATCAACATGGATGGTGTATGTGTTCACCTTCCTTTCTTTGCTGTACTTGCAGCTAATATGTTTGGAATTCATCTAGGATTTGGTGGATTGGCTTTACTTGTTCTTACTACTGTTCTTGCATCAGTTGGTGCTGGTGGTGTTCCAGGTGGATCTTTGATGTTGCTGTTCATCATCCTTGAAAACATGGGACTTGATACAGCTCAGACTTCTATAATCGTTGGACTTGCTCTTGGAATCAATCCTATCCTTGATATGTTTGAAACTATGAACAACGTTACAGGTGACTTGGTATGTACCTATGCAGTAGCTATCAATTCAGACATGATTGTGGATTCAGTTAAAGATTAATTAAAGCTTAATTATTTGTTAGGAGGTACCTGTTTGTTATGGGTATCTCTTTTTTTGCTGTATGACATTTGAAATTAAAAAAAGATGATAAAGAATGGTATCATCCTGATATAATTTATATCATTGATGGAAATTAGTTTTAAAAAAATATAGTAATTATTATAAAACCATGTTTTAATATGTAAGTTGGTACGTTTCAACAAAATAGATGAAGGAGATTTTATAAATGCCTACAATTAAAGATATAGCCCAATTTGCAGGAGTTTCTCATGGAACTGTTTCTAATGTATTGAACAAACGTGGAAATGTCAGTCTGGAGAAAATAAATCTTGTACAGAATGCAATAACCCAATTGGGATACAAGGTCAATACACAAGCTCAGCAACTTCGAAAAGGTAAGACCAATCAGATTGCATTGATCATCCCAAGATTGGAGATATCACGATACGTTGACATATATCAAGGCCTTCAGACATCACTGACTGATTCTGATTATGAGGTGACAATATACTGCAGCAATGATTCTGCAGCTACTGAAATTAAGCTTGTCAATGAAGTGGTTGCGGCAAATCCCACTGCAATTTTAGTGGTGAGTGTTCTTTCAAAAGCTGAGTACAACATCAATTCAGATATTCCAATTTATTTTTTGATGAGAAAGATGAATTATCCGCTGAAAAATTCTGTTGGAATATATTATGACTACTATAAAGTTGGTTGTGATGTGGCAAAGAAGTGCATTCAAGATGGTAAGAGGAGTGTTGCATGCTTTGCAGGAGCAAAGAGCAACACAAATGATTCAAGGTTCTACAAAGGTTGTTCTGATACTTTTGATGAGGGTGATGTTGAATTTAAGGTATTCCCAACGGAAAATACAATCAGTTATCAAGCATCATTTTCAATTATCAACAATTTAAGCAACTTTGATTCAATAATTGCTTTTGGCAAGGAGAGATGTGAGAGCTTGTACTCCGCTTTAAAGATAAAGGGTCCAGAGAGCTATCCGAAAATATATGGTGTGGTTCGTAAAAACAACATAAAGATCAATTACATTGAAAGTTATGAGCTGAATTATAAATACATTGGTATAATTGCTGGAAATCAGATTCTTGAAGATAAATTTGAAGACCAACTTGTCAAAGCCGATGGATTCTGCTCTGAATTAGAATTAGATGATGAATATGATCACAAGCAGATCAACTTTCTATCCTTGATAAGTCCAACATCTGAGGCAATAAGCTATTTGGCTCCTAAGTTCACAAGAGCTACGGGAATTGAGGTAAAGATAATTCAGGTGGGATATGATGAGCTATACACAAAGGCTTTGAGTGCAGAAAACAGCAGAGCCTATGATATAATACGAACAGATATGGCTTGGTTGACCCAATTTGGAAACAAAATTTACAGAGAACTGGATACTGAGTCCACTCTGTTCAAGTCCATAAAGAGCTCCCTCAATCCATATATTCCTGAATGTTTCTATAAGACGAATGGAATCAACTGTACAATTCCTTTTGATATAAGCACTCAGATGCTCTATTACAAGAAAGATATATTCAATGATGCTTCTATCAAGAGATCCTATTTTGAGAAGACCAAAAGGCATCTTGAGGTTCCAAAAACATTTGAGGAATATGACTTCATATCAAAATTCTTCACCAGAAAGTTCAATCCAACCTCACCAACAAAATATGGCACAACACCAATTGCCGGATTTTCTGTATCGCTTGCCTGTGAGTTGCTGCCAAGATTGAAAGCAAAAAACATCAGTGTATTTGATGAAAATGGAAAGATTCGAGTCAACACTCCTGAGATAAAAAAAGTTGTTAGAGACTATCTGAATCTATCTGAATGTTCAAGTAAATTGACTCACAGATGGTGGGACAGTGCTATTGAAGAATTTGCTCATGGGGATGTAGCAATGACAATTGTTTTCAGCAACCATGCATCAAGAATTTCTCAAACTCAGAATGTCGAGATTCTAAATAATGTTGGATTCTCTTCAATTCCTGGAAGTCATCCATTGCTTGGTGGGGGTGTTTTGGGAATTGCTAAGAACAGTGAGAAGAACAAAGAAGTTGATTGTTTTTTGAAATGGCTATTCAGTGATGAGATAACAACTCTTATAAATTATCTTGGTGGGTACATCTGCAGCACCAATACACAGGAGAATGTAGATACCATCAATCTTTATCCGTGGACAATAAATGGAGAGCAATATTTCAAAAACGGATGGAGAGATTGCAATAGAGATAATGATAAATTTGTTGAGTATGAATTTGAATTGGTACTCGGTGAATCTCTGAGCTCCATCAAATCAGGTCTGCTGAATGTTGATGAAGGGCTCGATGAGGCCCAAATTAACCTGGAAAAGCTCTATAATAATTGAACGTACCAATAATTTATATGTTAAATTAATGTTATAAAGGTGTGATATTTATGTTAATGTCACATCTTTTCTCATTTTTAAGCCAATAAGTGAAAAAATCCCAAATTATTTTGATTGACACGTTCCAATAATGTGGTACTATATAATCACATTAGGAGAAAAACATGTATCAAGGAAAAAATACACTACGTATAAATAGAACCTGCAAAGAAAAAGGTTTTTTAATCGCAGCGCATAGAGGCTCAGTTGGTGGGAACATCATTCAAAATTCTTTTCTATCATATAAAACAGCAATATTGCATGGAGCAGATCTTGTTGAAATGGATTTGAGCAGAAGTTCTGATGGAGTTTTTTATGCATTTCATAATGGTGTTGAATCTGTTATCTGGCAAAAAGATTGTGATATCAGAAAGATGCAATCAGAAGAGATTGATAAAATGTTCTGTTACAACGACCTATCATTGATCACCAAGCGTCATGTTCAAAAAGCTGCTGATGTTCTACCAAGGCTCAAAGATCGATGTTTTATAAATATTGATAGATCTTGGTATTATTGGGCAGAATCCATTGAGTTCTTAGATTCTTTAGATATGAGTGATCAGATAATTTTGAAATCGCCAGTTGATGATAGATTGTTGAAACATCTAGAGGACTGTGGATCATCTATTATGTACATGCCAATCATAAAGACAAAAAAAGATTGGGAGAAGGTAAAATCCTATAATGTGAATGTTGTTGCAGCAGAAGTTATTATTGATTCTCCAAGTTCAAATATGATTGATGAGGGTTTTATAAAAAGTTTGAAAGATGATGGAGTTTTGCTCTGGGCAAATACCATTGTATTGGATGATACAGTAATTTTATCAGGTTTGATGGATGATAACACTTCCATTGAAAAAGGTTTTGATGAAGGTTGGGGAAAGATATTGAATCATGGTTTCAATATCTTACAGACTGATTGGCCAGGTTTGGTAAATAATTATAGGAAGACCTATAATTCTAAATTCTAAAGTATATATAAATCATTATATATAAAGGAGATACGTATGAAAAAAATTTTTACAATTGCTATGGCAAGTTTATTGGCATGTTCTAGCATTTTCGCTGGTGGTGCAAGTGAAACAAAAGAAACTAAAGTTGAAAATCAACAGTTAGTTATTTATACAAATTCAGGTGGTGAAGGAAGAGCCGAATGGATCACAGAATTGGCAAAAGAGAATGGTTTTGATATTGCCATTGTTCAAGCTGGTGGAAGTGAGATTGCAAACCGTTTGATAGCTGAAAAGAACAATGGTCAAGCAGATCTTGTTTTTGGTCTGAATAACATTGAATACGAAAAACTGAAGAAAGATAATTTATTGATGAAATATCGTCCTACATGGGCAGATAATTTTGATGTAGATTCAGTTGGAGATCCTGATGGATATTATTATCCAATCGTAGTTCAACCTCTAGTAACAATCATCAACAAAGATTATGCAGATGCTCCTTCAGATTATTTAGATTTATTAGATCCTAAATACAATCAGATGTACAACATCTTCAATTTAGCTGGTGGTACAGGTAAGACTATATTTGCAAGTATTTTGGTTCGTTACCAAGATGAAAATGGTGAGTTGGGAATAAGTGATGAAGGATGGGCAGTTGTCAAACAATTCATCCAGAATGCTCATATGTTGGTAGACGGAGAAGATTATATTGGTAATGTAATAGATGGAACTCGCCCAATGTCTGAATTATGGGGAAGTGGTGTAATTCAAAACCAAAACGAACGTGATGTTGAATTCAATATTATGAGTCCTGAAATTGGTGTTCCTTATGTTGTTGAACAGGTTGCTATTGTATCATCAACTGATTCTCCTAATCTTGCTAAAGAATTTGCATCTTGGTTTGGTTCAACTGAAGTACAATCACAATGGAGTGCTCAATTTGGAACAATTCCAGCAGATCCTGTAGCTTTAGAATCTGTAACAGATGATATCAAAGCATTTATGAACAAGATTCATCCTCAAAAAATGAATTGGAGTTTGATTGCTGAAAATATTGATGCTTGGACAGAGAAAGCAGAATTAGAATTTGTTTTATAAAAAATAGATTCAATTATTGAATTAACAGGGGATGTAATTATCTCCTGTTATTTTAACTAAAAGGTGTATATTGATGATTAATTTTAAAAATGTAGAAATTTCTTATGGAGATTTTGTAGCAATAAAAGACCTCAACTTATCAATCAACGAAGGTGAATTTTTTACCTTCCTTGGACCGTCAGGTTGTGGCAAGACGACAACTTTAAGATCATTAGCTGGATTTTTAATACCTTCAAAAGGGGCGATCACTATTGATGGAGAAGATATCACAAAATCTCCAATTGAAACACGTGGTATCAGTATGGTGTTTCAAAGTTATGCGCTTTTTCCAACCATGACTGTTTATGAAAATTTGGCATTTGGTTTGAAGGTCAAAAAAGTTCCGAAAGCAGAAATAGCTAAAAAAATCGAAGAAATAACTCAAAAAATAGAGATAAATAAAGATCAGCTCAGAAAAAATGTTTCTGAATTATCTGGTGGACAGCAGCAGAGAATAGCTCTTGCAAGAGCACTTATTCTGGAACCTAAAATTCTTTGTTTGGATGAACCACTGTCAAATCTAGATGCAAAATTAAGAATTGGAATGAGAACAGAGTTGAAGAGATTGCAGAAAAGCTTGGGAATCACAACATTATATGTAACCCATGATCAAGAAGAAGCACTGACTCTTTCTGATAGAATAGCTGTATTCAATAATGGATTCGTTGAACAGGTTGGAACTCCTTTTGAGATTTATAATAAGTCACAATCAGAGTTTGTCTGTGATTTTATTGGTGATATCAATAAATTAGAAATTCCGTTGATCAAATACATAAATAACAAATCAAATAAGAAACTAGATGAAAGTTGTGAGGGATTTGCAAGGATAGAGAGATTCAAGAATATACCTGTTGAAGGTTATGTTGAGGTTCCTTGCAATGTTATCGATAGTGAATATGATGGTGTCTTAACAAAATATACTCTGAGCTGTTTGGGACAGAATCTAAAATACATAAAATTGAATGATGGTTCTTCAAACTATGAAGAAGGTGATTCAATTTCTTTATATTTGAACAGTGATGATGTGATGCAATATCCAAGTAAATAAAAGAGGTTTAAATGAACATATCAAAGAATAAAAGTAAGTTTGGATCCATCGCAGTTAAAGCTGTTTTAATTTATTTAATAGTTGTCTTTATTTTGTATCCAAACATAAATTTATTGATAAGTGTATTTTATAAGAATGGACAGTTCTCAACTTCTGCTTTTCAGAAAATTGTAAAATCACAAAGAGCATTGAAAAGTATAAGAAACAGTTTTTTCCTTGCATTCTCAATGATCTTAACAGTAAATATAGTGGGAATATTGGTTGTCCTTTTGACAGATTACTGGGAAATTAAAGGTGCTAAATTTCTGAAGTTGGCATATATGAGTACTTTAATTTATGGTGGTGTCGTTTTGGTAACCGGTTATAAGTTTGTATATGGTTCAGACGGTGTCTTAACAAGATTTTTAGTTTCAATATTTCCTTCAATGAATGAGGATTGGTTCAATGGTTATTGGGCTGTTATATTCATCATGACATTTGCATGTACTTCAAATCATATAATGTTTTTATCCAATGCAATTAAATCTCTTGATGGTCATGTAATTGAAGCTGCTAAAAATATGAGTGCTAAGGGTTCAACCATATTTTTTAAGGTTGTTCTTCCATCTTTGAAACCAACTATTTTTGCTATAACAGTATTGACCTTCATAACAGGTTTATCTGCCATGAGTGCACCTTTGATTGTTGGTGGTACAGATTTCCAAACAATTAATCCAATGATAATTACGTTTGCAAAGAATAGTTATTCACGAGAGCTTGCAGCATTGCTTGCTGTAATATTGGGATGTTCCACTGTTGTTCTATTGATCATCATAAATAAAGTAGAAAGTGGTGGTAATTACATGTCTGTTTCTAAGACAAAGATTAAATTAGAAAAACAAAAAATTAACAATCCGGTAATGAAAATTGTAGCTCATGTTGTTGCTTATTTGTTAGCTGCAATATATTTGGTTCCAATGTTCTTTGTTATCGTGTTCTCTTTCTGTGATTCTGTTTCTATTAAATCCGGAAATATAACATTGAGTTCCTTCACGCTGGATAATTACATTAGATTTTTAACACAATCAAGTTCGTTCAAACCTTATGCAGTAAGTATTGTTTATTCAGTGCTGGCAGCTATAATAGTTGCTATTGTAGCAGTGGTTGTGGCTCGATTGGTGGTCAAGAGCAAATCAAAATGGAATATATTCTTTGAATACAGTGTTATAACTCCTTGGTTGTTGCCTAGTACTTTTATTGCTTTAGGTTTGATGATGACTTATGATAAACCTCGTTTGATTTTGGGTAATAAGGTTTTGATTGGGACTCTGGTCATAATGTTGATTGCATATGTAGTAGTAAAATTACCATTTACATATCGAATGATAAAAGCAGCATTTTATGGTGTGGATGATGATCTTGAAGATGCAGCCAAAAGTATGGGAGCAAGCAGTTTCAGAACAATGGTGAAGGTCATATTACCTGTAATAATGCCAGCTGTTTTATCTGTAATGGTTCTCAATTTCAATGCTCTATTGAGTGATTATGATTTATCAGTATTCCTGTACAATCCATTGTTCCAACCTCTTGGTATCGTTATAAAAGCATCAAGTGATGAAGTTGCATCAATAAATGCACAGGCAATGTCATTTGTATATGCCGTTGTATTGATGGTAATATCTTCTTTTGCTTTATATTTTACACAACGAGAGAAAAAACAGAAATAATTTTAATTAGAAAGATTACTTATTTCGTAAAAAAATAAGAGTCATTTATAATCTTAAGAGAGAGGGAATAGAAACGTTTTATTGAACTATTATGATATAATTTCAAGTGATTCACGATACTCAGATGATTGAATTTTCGTCATCTTCCTTTGTGTTTACTTTTTCTTTTTTGTTTTTTTAATTCAAACTTAGCTTGACTTTGAATCGTTTTATTTTTTTTGGAACTACATTTTCTCTCTCTCTTATTTTTTTCAAATTGCTTTTTTAACTCTATCTGAGCTTTTGTTCCGATAGTTGTTTTTCCTAATTGTTTTTCAATATCTCTTTGCATCTTTTTAGGATTTGAATGCTTTTTAGTTTTTATTTGGCTGGTTGTTGGGGTAGAAAAAACAAATAAGTCATAATTGGTGAGTAAGAAATTGAAAATTTCATTATTTGTAGGCTCTTTTGTTCCAAAATTGATTTTTGCAACTTCATATTTATCATCTCTGTTTCTTTCATATATTCCAACCCAAAATGGTTTTTCAAATAAAACTGTAAAAGTACTACTGCAACTCATGCTTTTCCTCTTTGTAAAATTCTTCTTCAAATTCATTTATCCAGTCTAAGATCGAATTATATAGAAGTTTTTGTTGCTCGAATATTGTTCTTCCCACAAGAGGTATATCTGAAAATTGTTGTGAATATTTTTCATTTTTAACAGAGGAATTAATGACACTTTGTTTAAGCCTTTTTATCAGAACTATGGCCTTACTTTTTTCTATCTTATTGAGATTTGTAATTACAACATTGAAATCGAATAAAATTGGAACATCTTGATCGACAATAGTTAACATGAGTTGTTCAAAATATAGTTTTCCACTTTCTGTTATAGAGTATATAATTTTATCAGTTTTTTTTGGTCCTTTTATTGTATTTGAACTTAGATATCCCTTAGTTTTTAATTGAATAACCTTTTTATAAACTGATGGAATGCTTATTTTGGTCCATCTTTCAAGATTATGATATTCAACATCTTTTTGAATATCATATGCGCTTTGGGGTTTTTCTAAAACAATCCCTAAAATTACTAAATCAATTGATGACATATAAACTCCTTATCGATTACTATAATTTATAGTAATCAATAGCTGGAAGTAATTCAATAGTGGAATCTGTAAAACTGCAGATATAGAACATTTTTTTATTTTAAGAGAGGTAAATTATTATATTTTATGAGTATTGAACATAATAACACTATAAAATAGGGCAACTTCATATTTAATATGGAGTTGCCCACTACAGGTTCAGTTCAATTAAAAACTTATTAAGATGGTAAAGAATTTATCTACTTAGATATCCTATTTTATGAATTACTGCAGTCGCTGATACAGTTCGTTCAAATTCTTCTAATGCCATTTTTGTATTTCATTTTATAAAACTTTGCATATCATTGTTTTACTCTTACAGATGAGTTTAACTTTAAGACCACAACTTTTTAGAGTTGCAGTCTTGAAGTTATGAGTACACTTGTCACTTAATTTAAAGATGTATATTTATTCTTTGTTGGTCAAAATTACATCAAATAGTTTTGAACATTTTAAAGTTCTATCAAGTGGCATGATAGGGGACATTTTTGCTCCTTCTTGAACAAGAGATGCAAAGTGAGAGATCTCATAGTAGAAGCCTTCGTCTCTTTCATCGACAAACTCTTCAACCACCTCACCAAAACTGTCTAATAGGGTACATTTTGTAGCTCTCCAGAAGTTTTCAACAACAATGGAACCATTGGTTCCAACAATCTTTGCATCTTCTGGTTCTTTGAATGAAATACTGTATTTACATGTAGCTCTTGCATTATTCTTGAATACCAAAGTTGTGTATCCTGTTTCATCAACGCCAGTTGCTGCATATTCAATATCTGAAGTTTGAGATAAAACATCGCTGTCTATCAAGAAGAGTGAATAAGCTACTGTGTAGACACCTACATCATAAAGAGCTCCACCACCGAGTTTTTTCTGATAAAGTCTTGATGAGAAATCATCACTTTTGAAACAGAATGCTGATTCAAGAGTCTTAACATCTCCAATTCTTTTTTCTGTAATCCATTGTTTTGTTTTGTGAGTTACAGGAAGGAAGTTTGTCCACATAGCTTCCATTATCAAGGTATCATTTTCTTTCTGTATTTCTTTAATTTTCAATAGGTCCTTTTGATGCATTACAAGAGGTTTTTCACAGATAACTGGAATTTTGTGCTTTGCACACATCTCAATTGTCTCTAGGTGTTTTGTATTGATAACTGCTACATATACGGCATCAATATTCTTGTCATTGAGTAATTCTTCATAAGATCCATAAAAGCGATCAACATCCCATTTAGTTGCAAAGTCTTCTGCTCTTTTTATGTCGTGGGATGCAACTGCAACCAATTCTGCATTTTCACATTGTTTTATCGCTGAAGCAAAAGTATTTGCAATAGAACCTGGACCTAAAAGTCCAAATCTAGTTTTTTTCATTTTAAATTCTCCTAAGTTTTGATGTTTACAGGTATCAATTATAACAGGTAAATGATTACAAGTGACATAAAAATTAAAAAAAAAAGTTGTTATTT
>JBFHKM010000073.1:0-14502 GCA_041595335.1 Sphaerochaetaceae bacterium | reverse complement strand
TTTGTTCCTTTCAGTTTCAATAAATGGGATTGGTGGGGTAAATAGGAATTCTTAGAATACAATAAGAAATCTTAAATATAGCTGATTAGATGTCTCCTACTTGTTGGGAGGCATCTCTCTGTCTGAATTGAATGACTCAATTGATTGAAAAGTAAATCTTTGCAATCATCTACTATGACAGTTAACTGAAGTGATGAATAAGGCCATCTCAATCAAATGAGATGGCCTTTTCAGCACATTATGCATGTATCAAAGATATTAAGTTAGAGTGTATCCACCATCAACAATAAATGTCTGACCTGTTATGAAGCTACCTGCTTCAGAGCACAACATGTTTGTAATTCCTTTGAAATCTTCAGGATATCCCCAACGACCAACAGGACATTTGGCATCTACAATCTTCTGCAATCTTTCTTTCTTTTCAGGAGTTGTTGCAGTCATCTTTGTTAGAATAGGTCCAGGTGCTACAGCGTTTACAGTCACACCATAAGGTCCCAATTCAAGACCGAAGCTCTTTGTAAGACCTCTTACAGCATGCTTTGTGATGATATAAGGTGACATTCCTGGAGCCAATGCTAGATATCCAGCAATAGATGAGATGTTTATGATTCTACCACCATTACCTGCTTCTTTGAAGTATTTGCCAGCTTCAGCAGAAAGTGCTACAACCTGATTCAAGTTGATCTGCAAGCATCTCTGATACTCTGCTTCTGAATAAGTTTCTCCAATTGGGTTTCTTGATTCAATACCAGCACCGTTGATCAAGATATCAAACTTACCATATTTCTCAAGAACCTTTGGTATGATTGTTCCAACGTCTTCAGGTTTTGAAACATCAGCTTGAATAGCAAAAAATTCCTGTCCTGCATCTTCAACCATTTTCTTTGTATCTTCTGGGGAAGATTTTCTATAGACACCCGCGATATTAACACCAGCTTCAGCTAGACCTACAGCCATAGCCTGACCAATACCTGTTGCGGAACCTGTAACAATGGCAATTTTGCCTTTCAAATCTAATAATTCATTTACTTTTTTCATCGATTTCTCCTTGTTGTTTATAAGTATTTCTACTTATAAAAAAGAATACAATAAAAATTTATCTATTACTATGTTCAAAAATACAAAAGATATTATTTGATTTGTGCATAATGCACTGAGTGGGACAGATATGAAAAACATTGATTGAGAAAGAACTTGTTTCGATGTTTCATTGTATTGATGTTTGAGTGTTTAATTTTAATCTACACAAGCAATAAACATGATTTGTTTTAAGAATTTGGTTATCTGTCAAAATTGTCCATAGATATATTGTTTCTGTATTTCTACATCCCATCATCCCTTCTATTGACATTTAAAGGTAATGAGATAGAATGGAATTCAGTTTGACCTGTAAGTAACAGGTGCTGATGTCTCACATAAAAAGTAAAAATAATTGCTTGTCTTTCGAAAATAAAGATTTAACTTTAAAGAGACAGATCAATTGACCAAAAGAGGTGAGACATGAGCGTAAAATTCGAGAAGTTATATAATCATTTTGATGATGAAATTGTTGGCAAGTTCAATCTAAATTCAAGTCGTGAGCTTGTTGATGTGGAGATTCTCTCTGATGATAAAGAAAGCTTTTCAGATAATTGTGTTTATATTGCAAGAACCTCATCTATAAAGAGCTCAATAGATAACTTAAAAGGTCTCTCCTTGATTCTAATTCAAGACGATGTCATTGATTTCAACAAGTACATAGATAACAATCTTTCTATAATTGAATTGAATTCAAGTTTGAATGTCTCTGAAGTATTCAATAAGATCAAGACTATATTCAGGCGTGATGCTGAATACAATCAGTTCAAAGTAAAATTGCTCGAGCTTGTTATAACTGATGTTGGATTGAAGGAGATAGTTGAAGTTGCATCACAGATGATTGGAAATCCTTTGATTGTGATTGACTTGAGCTTCAAAGTTCTTGTCAGCTGTCCAATCAGATACATAACAGACGCTCTTTGGTATGACAATGTTCAAAAAGGATACTGCTCCTATGAGTTCATTGCTGAATTGAAGAAGCTCAAATCTATAAAAGAGAGTGGCAACACAAATCATCCATTTGAAGTTACATGCCCAGAGAGTCCAACAAAGAAAGTTGTCTCCAGAATTAGAGTTGAAAATAAAGTTGTTGGTAACATAATCTTGCTTGAATGTCAGAATACAATTGATGGTGATGACTATGATTATCTGGAATTGATAAGTGATATAATCTCCAAAGAATTGAAGAAGAAGCATTTTTATAAAAATACAAGAAATACCTTGAGAGAGGAGATCATCTATGATCTACTTGAGAACAACCTCGATGATGAGAAGATAATACAGGAGAGACTTGAGCACTCCAACCTTGTATTTCATAAATACATATGCATATATGCCATAGATATATCCAAATATAAGATGAAGCATTCAATATATGAGAGATTCCTCGAGACGCAGATTTTGAAATTCTTCCCTCATGGTTATCTGATATATTATCAGAACTACATAGTTATCATAAATACCAAAAAAGAAAGCAGAGCAAAAACTACCAAGTTGAAAGAATTGGTAAAATTTCTATCTGAAAACAACCTGACTATGGGATGCAGCAATGTGTTCTCCACCATCAAGAGCTGCAAGATCTTCTACAATCAAGCAGTTGAAGCTCTGAAAATCGGTTCAATCGTGGAGCAAGATGGATTTCTATATCAATATGAAGACATACAGCCTTATGTGTTCATCTATAGATTTAAAGACAGTCTTCTTAAGGAAGATTTTCTGAACAATCAATTGAATTTGATAAATATATATGATGAGGAGAATCAATCTGAGTTATATAAAACTCTCTATGCCTATCTGAAGAACAACCACAACATCACAAAGGCATCTGAAGAGATACATGTTCATAGAAATACTTTGAGATACAGACTTGAAAAAATAACAGAGATTTTGGGTGTCGATATTGATGAAGATGATAACAGCTTCAAACTCTACAGTGCCATCAAGACGATGGACTTCTATGACAAGGTGACCTCTTCAATTTCTAAGTAGAGTGTTCTGATGAGTCAGACACTCTGCAGTTATATGAAACAAATGCAGAGTGTTTCAAATCTCATTCTATCACATGAATGATATTATGAGCATCTGAAGTGGTATCACAACTACAAGCAAGGCAGTTGTGAGCATCCAGGAAGCATTTGCAAGATCAATATCCAGATTGTATATTGATGGTGGAACCAAAGCTGTGAATCCAACTGGCATTGATGTAAGAATCAGAATCACCTTTAGAGGTAGACCATCATCCATCTTTCCAAATCCCAGTATGTAAGCAAGTCCTGTAGCAACTACCGGAATCATAAGGAACTTTATCAGGGCAATGATTATTGATGGCTTCATGAATGCTTTTATCCTGCTGAATTTCATTGCCATACCAATTGAAATCAGAAGCAGCAGACTTGCTGTTGGAATGACAATGGAGTTCAATTTGCTGTAGAAAGTAGGTCTTGCTACATTCATAAGATTCAAAAGTATTCCAATTAGAATGCTTGCAAGTGATACCAGAACAAATGGGTCTGATATGATCTTGAGTAACTTCTGTGACCTGCTTTCAACTTCTTGAAGGTCAGGGGAGAAGCTCTTTGCAATTGGAAACCATACAGTGTAATAGATTATGGGTTCAAATAATTGATACATTGGAACAAGAGCAAAAGCTGATTCACCTAAAAAGATATAAACAACAAGAGCTCCGATTGAGCCAATATTGAACATTCCTCCACAGCTGAAGAAAGAACCAGCCTGTTTTGGCTCAAGTTTCAAAATCTTACCAATCAGCAGTGATGTGAAACCACCTAAAAGTATTGCAAACAACCCAATGAAAGGCATGAAGAAGATTCGAACATTATCAAATGAGAGAATCCATATTGCACCCACTGTGGCAATGGGATTCAAAGCTAGAAGTGCAATTTTTTGAAGTATCTTACGTTGTTTTGCAAGACTTACGTCAGCTTTTATGATTCCTTTCAACACCAACTTTTGAATTATATATCCAACAACAAGTCCTATAGAAATGATGGAAAGAGAGAACAGTAGTTTCTGCATGATTACCCCAAGTTTTATATTTAATTAAATTTTGTACACAATATTTATTGTGAGTTATTATCATGATTATGTCAACAAAAATTTCTCAAATTCATTGGAGATGGCTGTGGTAAAAGTTGAATGATGTACCAAATGTAAAACGTTTTTTAGCGTCATTTCTTTTGATTGCCTCATCAAATGTTGTAAATTTCATGATATCTGATGATGTTTCAAAAATAATTTCATACATTTTTTGACCTCATCTCTCTCCCTCAGTAAATGTCTTCTCTCAGGTACCAAAGAGGCAGCAGTATCACTTATTTAGCCCTACTGAAAGAGAGATGTGGCTTGCAATAAATCTTTCTCATTCTGTTAATTTTATCTTCTCTATCAGACAGAAGGTCTATGTTTGATATTTGACTTTAATTTGTTATGATGTAAGAATATAACAATATTAATTATTAATAAGTTGATGTTCTTATGCTGTGTTCAAACTTTTGCCGGCAGTTCAAATTATGTTCGATTTCAAATCCCTTCTGTTATCTCGAAATATTAAAAACACCTTCAAAAATCTCATCTGATTTTTCTTCTAAATTGCAATGCTCAAAGATGGATTTACGACATGATTTGAAGTGATGAGTGAAAAAAAAGAATGATTTTATGTTGACTCTTTTTTTGAATTGGGTAAGTATAGATTTCATAAATCAACGGGATACTTCCCAAAGGAGAGGCATATGTGTACTTTTAACATCACTAAAAACAACAACATTCTTACTACCTCTTCTGCAATGATTTCTTCAATGATGATGATGCGCTAGCGCGCATAATATTTTCACATCCACCAAATACATCTATTTTTTTTATTTTACATATCACAAGACAGCGGCATATTTCATATTGCAGTCATGGATATTCTTTCAACATAAACAATTAAAAAGAGAAATCATCATGAACAAATTAACAAAAGTCCTAGTTTTAGGCGCATTATTGATCAGCATCGGCTCATTTGCATTTGCAGGTGGAAACAAAGAAGTCAGCACAGAAGATTCAAAAGATATCAGAATTGGAGTCAGCCCTGGACCTTATGGCGACATGGTCAAGGTTGCAATCGCACCATATCTTGAGAGCAAAGGATACAGTGTATCTGTTGTTCAATTTTCAGATTGGGTTCAACCAGATCAAGCATTGAACAATGGAGAGATTGAAGCAAACCTCATGCAGCATACAATTTATTTGAATGCATTCAGCAAAGCAAATAACTTAGACCTCTCTTCCTTGATTGCAGTTCCAACAGCTGGTGCTGGAGTTTTCAGCAACAAGTATACATCTCTAGATCAACTTCAAGATAACGATCAGGTGGCTCTTGCAAGTGATGCAACAAACCTTGCAAGGTCTCTTGGAATATTGGCTCGATATGGCATCATAACTTTGAAAGATGATATTGATCCAACAAAGGTATCTCTTCTTGACATCAAAGATAATCCCAAAAATCTTGTTTTTAAAACTCTAGATGGAGCTCAGATTGTCAGATCTCTTGATAGTGTTGAAATTGGTATTGTTCCTGGTAACTATGCAATTGCTGCTGGACTTGATTACAATAAAGCTCTTGCAATCGAAAAACTTGCAGAGGGCTACAAGAATGTTGTGGCAGTTAGGACTTCTGATGTGGACTCATCTTTAGGAAAGGTTTTGAAAGAGGCAGTTGAGTCATCTCAGTTCTTTGATGCAATCACCGATTCAGACAATATCTTCAATACATTTGATAGACCACAGTGGTGGATTGATAAATATGGTGAGAATAAATAATTATGAATGAAGACAAATTGAACAATTCAATCATTGAACTGCAGAATATCAATGTCACCTTCAAGAGTGCAGAAGGAAATCCTCTTGTAGCTGTTTCTGATGTATCTCTTAAAGTGGATAGAGGTGAGATATTTGGAATAGTTGGATCAAGTGGTGCTGGAAAAAGTACCTTAGCCAGAGTGATAAATCTTCTGCAGAAACCAACTGGTGGAAAGGTATTGATAGATGGACAGAACATAACAGACTACAGAGGTGATGAACTTCGTAAATTGCGATTGAGAATTGGAATGATATTCCAACATTTCAATTTGATAAGTGGCCTGAGTGTTGAAGATAATGTTGCTTTCAATTTGAAAGCAGCAGGCTATCCTAAATCTGATATACACTCAAGAGTTGTTGAACTTTTGAATCTGGTTGGTTTGAGTGACAAGCTGAAATCATATCCATCAAAATTATCAGGAGGACAGAAGCAGAGAGTGGCCATTGCCAGAGCTCTTGCAAACAATCCTGAACTTCTGATCTGTGATGAAGCAACCAGTGCCTTGGATCCAAAAACTACAGATGAAATAGTGAGTCTTCTCAATGATATCAACAAGAAGTTGAAGATCACAATAGTCTTCATAACTCACCAGATGGAAGTTGCCAAAAAGCTTTTCAATCGAATAGCTGTCATGGACAGTGGAAATATAGTTGAAATCAACAGCACATATTCATTGTTCAGCAACCCAACAAGCCCAATATCAAGAGCTCTTGTTTCAACTGTATTGGATATCGAGATTCCAGACGAACTGAAGATATCTGATGATACAGATCTTGTGAAGATTCTCTATGCAGGTGGTGGTGCTTACAATCCAATAATTTCAAATCTATCAAAGACTTTTGATGTTGATCTATCAATTCTCAGTGGTAAGATTGAATACATCAACAAAAAACCTCTTGGAATACTGCTGGTATCAATAATTGGGAAGACGAGTGAGAGAGTCAAAGCAATTGAATATTTGAAAGACAGCACAACGAAGGTTGAGCTGATAGAAAAGAGAGATGACAATGGAAAATAATACAGTAGAAATTTTACAGCAATATCTTTGGAAAGCAAGTTATGAGACCATTGAGATGGTCATCATCTCTTTGGTTGCAGCTCTTGTATTTGGTACTCTTCTGGGTCTCATTCTTTATCTGAGTGAGACAGATTTACTTGTTAAAAACAAGGCTGTCAATGCAATAGCTGCCACTGTGGTGAACATCATAAGATCAATTCCTTTCATAATCTTGTTGGTCGTGCTCATACCTCTGACCAAGTTTATAACAGGCACAACAATAGGTCCAATTGCAGCATCTGTTCCATTATCTTTCTGTGCAATTGCATTTCACGCAAGATTGGTGGAGGGAGCATTTGCAGATATAGACAGTGGAGTCATTGAGTCCTCTGTTGCAACAGGTGCTTCTATGAAGCTCATAATAAGTGATGTTCTTTTTGTTGAAGCTAGAGCTTCAATTGTAAGAGCCATCACAGTAACTCTAGTCAGCTTGATAGGATATTCTGCAATGGCTGGTATAGTAGGTGGCGGTGGAATTGGAGATCTTGCAATTCAATTTGGATACTACAGATATGAATCAGGAGTCATGTTGGTGACTGTTGTTCTTCTTGTATTGATAGTGCAGGTAGCCCAGATAATTGGTGATAAAGTTGCCGAGAGCTTTGTCCACTGATAGCAAAATATTTGATAATTGGAGAGATGATATGAATGAGAAATCGATAAGAGTGCAACCGGGTGCTGCAAATTACTACTGCCACTCTGGAGCAATCAAGAAGATAGAGGAGTTCTTCAGTAAGGAAGAACTTGAGAGTTCTGCTTACATACATGGAAAGAGATCAGGAGAGGCCGTTGATCCATATCTGCCTAAGTCCATTAAAGATGCCAAGCATAACTATTTGGTCAGTGGGCACTGCAGTCATGAGATAGTTGATTTGATATCGAGTGAATCAGAAGATGCACCTGTGATAATAGGAGCTGGTGGCGGTACTGTTTTGGATATAGCAAAGGCGGTAGCTGCAAAGCTAAATAGACCTTTTGTATCAATTGCCACCATTGCTGCAACATGTGCAGCATGGACTCCACTTTCTGTTTGGTACACAGAAGAAGGTGCAGCAATCAACTATGAGATATTCAGACAAGGTGCTTTCTTGGTTGCAGTTGAGCCTCAGATAATACTTGAGGCTCCAGAGAAGTATCTTCAAGCAGGTGTTGCCGATACAATAGCTAAATATTATGAGGCAGATATATTGAGTGATGGAGTTGAGAATCTGCCACTCACTGCAGCTCTTGGATTGACAGTTTCAAAGCAGATAGGCGATGTTCTTCTGAATGAAGGTGCCTCTGCTTTTGATGCAATGAGAGAGAAGAAAATAAACCATTCATTCTTGAATGTTGTTGATGCAATTGTAGCTGGAGGAGGACTTGTGGGAGGTCTTGGAGAGAGATATACCAGAGTTGCTGCAGCTCATGCAATGCACAATGGACTCTCTCAGTTGGAGAATTGCAAGCATGTTCTTCATGGCTTGAAGGTTGCATATGGAATTTTAGTGCAGACTGCTTTACTTGGTGATAAGATAGAACTTAAAAAATTATATGATAAATTCTTGGTTCTAGAATTACCAACAAAACTATCTGATATTGGAGTTGATGCAAGCAACAGATCTGATTTGAATAAAGTCATTGATGCAGCAATTGCACCCAATGAAACAATGAGCTTGCTACCATTTGCTGTAGATAATGCTCTGCTGTATGAAGCAATAGAGACAGTTGAGAATCTGTCAAAATAAATAAGGAAGAAAAATGCCACAAACAAGTAACAGAACAAAAGACTTTGGCGAATCAATAATTCGTAAGATGAGCAGAATATCAAATGAATATGGATCTATAAATCTATCTCAGGGTTTCCCTGATTTTGATCCACCACAGGAACTTCAGGATGCTCTGAAAGCATCTGCAACCCAAGGTCCTCATCAGTATGCAATAACATGGGGAGCAAAGAACTTCAGAGATGCACTATCTGAGAAGATACATAGATCGACTGGACTTCCAGTTGATCCTGAAAAGAATCTTGTTGTCACATGTGGTTCAACAGAAGCTATGATGGCATCAATGCTGTCTGTTGTGAATCCTGGCGACAAGGTTGTGGTGTTCTCTCCTTTTTATGAGAACTATGGAGCTGATGCTATCTTGAGCGGAGCTGAGCCAATTTATGTGCCACTGACACCTCCATCTTTCTCATTCGATAGAGAGGAGCTTCGCTCTGCATTTGAACAATCTCCTAAAGCCTTGATTCTGTGCAATCCAAGCAATCCAACAGGGAAGGTATTCACACTTGATGAATTGAATTACATTGCATCTCTTGCAGAGGAGTTTGATGTGTGGGTCATAACAGACGAGGTATATGAGCACATAATATATGAGCCTTACAAGCATATATCTTTTGCATCTCTTCCCAACATGGCAGAGAGAACCATCACATGCAACTCTTTATCAAAGACCTATTCAATCACAGGTTGGAGATTGGGTTACGTGTTTGGAGACAAGAAGGTAATAGACAGTGTCAAAAAAGTACATGACTTTCTGACCGTTGGAGCTGCTGCTCCTCTTCAGGAGGCAGCTGTTGTGGGACTCAAGATGCCTGATTCTTATTATAAAGAACTTCAGAATGTCTATACCAAAAAGAGAGATATCTTCACCTCTTACCTTGATAAAATTGATCTAAAATACACAAAGCCTCAGGGCGCTTATTATGTGCTTGTTGATATCAGTGAGTTCAATGCAGAATCTGATAACAGATTCTGTGAATGGCTGTGCAAGGAAGTTGGTGTTGCTGCAGTTCCAGGCTCAAGTTTCTTCAGAGAACCAATCAATCATCTCATTCGTTTCCATTATGCAAAGAGGGAAGAGACCCTTCATGCAGCTGGTGAGAGACTTCTAAAACTCAGAGAGATCTGGAGAGAGAGGGGATATTAGGATATCAATCCAAATTGAATGGACGTAAAAAGAGCTACCGGAGATCTGCAGTTATTACTGCGGATTTGGTAGCTCTTTTCATTGCACTATCTAAGCAAGTGCTGTTTCTGTAGATGTATTAATTCCTGTTGCCTTATCCTTTCTGTAACTGACAACCAAAGCTATAGCAGTTATTATTATGGATAGACCATCTGAAATTGGGACAGATGCCCACACACCAATCAAACCAAACAAGTTCTGCATGACCATAACAATTGGAATCAACAGAATTACCTGTCTCAGCATACCCAGTACCAGTGCCTCTCTACTTTTTGCTGTTGATTGATAGAATGCTATACCAAACATATTTATGCTCAAAAGAGGCATCATCATCATATATATTCTCAATCCTGTAACAGCAATTGGAATTGTTGAGGATTTTGGATCTAGGAACATGGATATGAATGTTGTAGGGAATACCTCAAGAAGTATGAACACAACTGTTGAGAAGATCACGCCAATAATTATTCCAAGTCTAAGAGTTTTGTAAACTCTGTCTCTCATTCCTGCACCATGGTTGTATCCAATGATAGGCTGCATTCCCTGCTGAATACCCATAATTGGCATTATGAACAGTGTGTACAGGCTGTTGATTGCACCCATTGATGTTATAGCCGCAGTTCCACCATATTTCACAAGTCCTCTGTTCAAGAAACTCATTGCAATACTTGATCCAATGGTTGAGATGAAAGTTGAAAATCCTATTGCTAAGAACTTGGAATACACACTCCAAGCTGGAATGAAATCTTTCAATTTCAATTTCAAAACACTGTTTCCACGTAAGTAGAATGTCAGCAGTATTATCAATCCTGCAAACTGTCCTGAGATTGTTGCAAGAGCTGCACCTTTAACACCCCATCCCAAAACAACAATGAATATTGTATCAAGAATGATGTTTGTGATTGCAGAGGCCAGCATAGCTATCATTGATAGTATTGGTTGATTCTCTGATCTTACAGCACTGCTGAGGTTGAATGATATCATCTGGAAGATGAATCCATAAAGGATTATCTTCATGTAATCACTGGCAAATGACATAACACTTGCATTTGCACCAAATAAGGACAGAACTGTTTCCAGATTGAAATATATTATTCCTACTGTCAAACCTGTTATTATAAGTCCCACACTCATCATGTTTCCAAATACATGACTTGTCTCTCTTATATCTTTCTTTCCAAGATTGATTGAGAGCATTGCTGCTCCACCAGCTCCCACTAAAGAAGCAAAGGCAAATAATATCATCATCACAGGGAATGCAATTGTGAGTCCAGCAAGGGCCTCTTCTCCTGCAAACTGTCCTATGAATATTCTATCTACTATGTTATATATAGCATTTACAAGCATTGCTATTACGCTTGGAATTGAATATTGGGCCAGTAGTTTTCCAACTGATTTTGTTCCCAATTCATTTGTTTTTTCCATTTATGTCTCCACATCTAATTTGTGACTGATTATAAGTCTAATTCGTCTTTTGCTAAAAACTTCATATCTGTTTTATCTTTGGCTCTTTCAACAATTTTTTCATCAGACCAAGAAATTGATTGGTCATATTTATCAAAATGTATTGTCTCTGATAGCTCTTTTGTAAATTTTCTTCTGGGTTCGTAAGCAGGATATCCAATTGCGGCTACATCATAGATCTTCATGTAGCTTGGAATATTCAATGCTTCTTTAACTTTCTTCGATTTCAGTGGTGATGACATCAAGGTAACATACTGACTTCCTATTCCTAAGGAGGCAGCTGCTGTTATCATCTGCATGAATGAATTTGCCATCGCTGAATAAAAGAGGCCATCAACATTCACTATATTCAGAGCCTTTTTCATCTTAAGCTTACCATTTCTGAAAGAATATCGTTGACCGGGAAGGGTTAGCTTCTTTCTGGTATCACCCAAAGCAATTATCAAGGCCTGTGCATTTTTAGCTTGCTTGATTCCGTTTGACTGAATCTTGCTGTTCTTACCACCATTCATCATCTTCTTCTGTATGAATTTTGGTATCTTGATATCAGACGGTTTTATATGGGTGAAATCTTCAATCAATTTTGGATCGCTCACCACAAGGTATTCCCAAGGTTGAAAATTCATTCCTGATGGAGCATATCTTGCAGCATCAACAATTTTGATTATATCTTCCTTTGATACTTCTTCTTTTTTTTATCAATTCTATGTATTCATCATATTTCAACATTCAATTTCTTCTTCTACTTATTTTTCTTTATTGAGGTCTCTGTAAATTCTTTCGAGTGAATCAATGGCACTCTGAAGCTCTTTTAATCCTGCATCATCTAGATTGCTGATGAGATCTGTCACGTGAGAGTTGAACATTTCCATCATCTTGTTTGTCAATTCTGAACCTTTATCAGTAAGCTCCAAAACAGTCTTTCTTTTATCCTCTTGTGAAGCGATTCGTCTTATCAACTCTTTCTTCTCAAGTTTGTCTGCTAGGTAAGTGAAGGAGCCACTTTCCATATCAAGAAAATCGATGTAGTGCTTCATAGGCTTTCCAGGGAAAAAATGAAGTTCCATGAGTGTCTTTATCTCATTCTTCTTAAGTTGAACTTCAAATTGAGGTTTGAAAGAGCTTGAGAAATAGTTCATCAATCTAGGTAATATATTTGTAGCTTTAGCTATATTTTCAATTTGTTTTTTTTCGGTCATCATAAAACTCCGCTTTTAAAATTATCTTGAATTCGAACTAAATTTACGTATAATTTAATTTAAAGTCAATAGAATTATTTAGAATTCTAAGTATTTTTTCATCAAAGACAAAAATGAACCATTGCTACTGAGATACAAATGCTATGTTTTTGATAATACTGGATTCTTGGATATAACTTAAATTCGATTGGAATATAATCTGAGAATTTAAAAAAATATTTGATTGCATGTATATGTTTTGTTCAGCTATATTGAGGAACTAAGAAACAAAAAAAATATCCACAGGTAATTCTGTGGATACTATATAGAATTGTAATTTATGTATTAAATAAACTTATTAAGAACACTCTTTCTTATTATAAGCTGTCCGCTTACTGTAGTCTTGTCGTGTATTTCTGAATTCTCTTTTATTTGATCGATGAGTCTTTTGGTAGCAAGTTTACCAATAACTGTCCTCTGAACATGATTGGTAGTCAGTGGAGGATTGTTTGTTTCTGCAAGGAAAGTATCATCAAAACCTATGATTGATACATCTTCTGGAATTCTATATCCCTTTTCTTTCAGGGCATTCATAGCTCCTATTGCGATGATGTCATTATCAGCACATACAATTTTAGGAATATATCTTCCTTCTTCAATATACTTCTTCATACCTTCATAGCTATCTTTTAGCGTTGGAGCCAATAGAAACTCTCTTTTGCTATCAAACTGTAAGTTGAAGCGTTTGACTGCAATATTCACTCCACGTTTTCTTTCAAGAAAATTCTGAGAATTGAAGCTTGATCTGAAATAACCAAAATCTGTCTCTTGTGTGCTGCTCAGATACTTTATGTTGTTTATGATCATCAATTCATTATCCATTGTTATGGTATTGCAATCATAAAAAGGCATTGAGTTGTCCAAAACAATAAAAGGTTTTTTAATATAATCCAATCCTTTATAGTCTGTTTCATTAATTTCTGTGCCTACTAGAAAGATACCATCGTACTGGGAATAGTCTAGTTCTTTCAGTTGCTTTTCATAATTGTCATATATGCTATAGATCTGCAGTGTGTAGCCGCATTTATTGCATTCTTCTTGAATTGAATCCATGATCCTGTTTATAAATCCAGAATTCTGATCAACTAAAAATCCTATCTTGATTATTTTCAAGAATAGAAGATTTTTCTTTATATCGGAGGATACACTTTTTTGTTTTGCACTGTATCCCAGCTCCTTGATCAGCTTTTGGACCTGCATTCTTTTGGTATCACCAACTCCTGGTTTGTTGTTAATCACTAAGGATACTGTTGCCGGGCTCACACCAGCTAATTTCGCTATTTCCCTTACTGTCATAGATAATTCCTGTTTAATTAGATTGTACTCTAATATAATTAAAGCACTGTTTTGTTTAGTTGTCAATGTTTTTGTTTAGTAATTTTGTTAAGTAAATAAAACTGTAAAAGTTGAACTAAAAACAACAAAAATTTTTTGTTTAGTAAAATAATTCATTATATATAATATAATTATAAATTTGAAAAAATGTTAATTATATACTATTTTAAATTTGATTGACAGATTTTGAGTTAGCTATCTATAATAATTTCATAAACAAAAAACTAAATACATAGTAAAAAGTTTAGTAAACAAATTGGAGGATTTTTTTATGAAAAAAATTATTATTTTAGCGCTCACTGTATTATTAACAGTGTCAAGTTTCTCTTTTGCTCAGGGCTCAAGTGAAAAATCAGGTGATGCAAATGAAAAAGATTATCGTATTGCAGTTGTTCCTAAGTTAACAAGTATTTCATGGTTCCAGAGAATGGAAGTTGGAGTAAAAGAGTATGCAAAAGAAACTGGCGTTGATGCATTCTATACAGGCCCATCAGAAGGTGATGGAGCTCTTCAAGCTC
>JBFHKM010000072.1:0-14511 GCA_041595335.1 Sphaerochaetaceae bacterium | reverse complement strand
CAAGGGAGCCTGAAAATTATGATTAAAAAAATTATTGTACTTATTGTTCCCTATGGCTACCTCCGAGAGTTTTATTGTTGGTAATTCAATTCAAGAAAGATAGGAAAAAATGAAAAACACCTGAGCTCTCTTGAATCAATTGAAATCTACGGGATTAACTAAAAGGATAAACAATCTCGTATTCAATAAATATATTAAAACATACTAATGTGAAATATATGTGAAATATACGTAAAATAAATCAAATTAATTTCTTTCAAATTACGACAATAAAACCCGAGTGCTAAAATTTACACTTTTATGTATTTAATAATAAGTAATTATTTGTTATCGTTACAAAATATCAGTAGGAGAGAATATAATGGTCAGTGATTTTACAGGACACATAGATGATAACAACGTATTCAAACAATCTTTCAGATTATCCGCCTTTGATTGTACAAGATACAATGTAGCAGATTTAGTTTGGTATCTTCAAATAATGCAGGAAATAGCTTCAACTCACTCAGAGTTTCTAAATCTTGGCGCTGCAGAATTAAACGAAAAAGGACTCGAATGGGTCATTTTAAGAAATATAATAGAGGTGAACAGATATGCCAAGTGGAAAGAGGTTGTTCATTTAGAAACTTGGGCTCACCACAAGTACAAACTGTTCTTTCCTAGAACAATCATTGGTTATGATGATGATGGTAATAAATTATTTGAATCAACATCCTTCTGGGCAATGTTGAATAGAAAAAGAAATTTCAGACCAATACCTCCAAAGCCATATCTTGATCTCTATGGATATCCAAGCGATGAAGAGGATTCAAAAGCACCTGATTATCCAGCAAAGATCTGCATCGATGAGGATGATAAGTTGATAAACAACAGAATTGTCAGCTCAATTTATGATGATATCGATGTGAATATGCATACAAACAACATCTCTTATGTTAGATGGATGATGAGTTTGATGGATGATGAGTACAGAAATACCCACAAGGTTCAGTTCATCGATACCTCATGGATGCAGCAGACATACACCAGTGACAAAAACAATGTCCGAAATTACAGCAAGACTGGAAGTTTTAATTCATCTGTTTTTAAATTTGATATTGAAAAAGAAGATCCTGAAGGAAATAAAACAATCTCAAGTATTGCTGAAATGAAATGGGAAACATCCGATAAGTTACTTTAATCTTTTTCTACCTGAAGCGCTGTAAAATTACAGCGCTTTATCATTTTTAGCTCTCTTCCTTTACAGAATTAAGAGCCTTTCTGAATTTATGGAAGTTGGAATATTCTTTGTTGTAGTAATCAACTGCATTCAAATCCATGTATTCCACCTCATTTTTTATCAGAAGATCATTTAAAGCATTTATTATTTTTGCAACTCTTGTGTAATGTCTCTCTTCTTTGCTCTTTAAAACTGCTTCTGTAGACCTGAATACAGTGTCACTTATCCAATCAAGAACACCTTCTGTGATATCTGAGGTGAACTTAAAATCAAATTTGACATATAATTCTGGGCTGTAGCCTATTTCATTCTGCTCTGGTGCAATTGATGTCAGATAAGAAAGTGCACTCTCTCTCTGTGCCAAGAACAATATAAAGATGTTTATCATGTTGTTCTTGTACTCTCTATCATAGGAGCTGTATCTTGTTTTGAGAATCGTGAGAGTTCTCAGACTTGGATTCAACAGGAACTCTCCAAGGAATATGACATCACGATTTATAACATTTGTGATGAACTCTGCATCTTCCTCTTCATTTACCAGAATATTGTTGTCATCTTTTAAGAAATCATACAGTCGATTCTTAAGCAGCACATTCTCACTTATGTTTCTGTAAAGTGAGAGAAAGTTGTTCATTGTACTTCTTGATGCAAACCTTTCATAAAGATACAGAACCTCATTTCTCTCCAAGTTGAAGGAAGAGGCTGAATAATAATAAGACTCAACATCCTCTTCATCTATCATACCTCTGAGATAAAGTGAGACAGAGAGAAGGAGGTTTGCGGTTTTTGATCTCTCAATCAAGGAGAGATCAAGCATATCGAGTGCTTTGTTACCAACACTGAAGGCCTCTTTATATTGCTTATTTTCAATACATTTCTGCATGAGTATTCTGAACATTCTTGGGTGAATTCCATGATACCTCTCAATATGCTCACTCAATATTTTTATTGGTGCTATCGATGCAATCCATTCAATGCTCTTGATTCCAGGTGTTCTAAAAAGAACAGGAAGCAGAGTGAGTAGGAACTCTTCAAGATTTTGATAGTTCTCACTGTTCTCTTTCAAGAAATTCTCTGCAGTGACAGATCTACATAATGGAGAGTTGAGATAATCGTTGAACTTCTTAACTTTTATCTCCATGTTTCCTGGCATGCAATATATGCAATAAAGGGCTCTAGAGCCAACATGAGAGATATCCTCTTCATATTTATTGCTATCTGCATAATATTCCTCAAGTGAATATGATAGCATCTCATATTCTGCATCATCGATTGGAATATATAGATCTTTTAGTTTTGAATAGATTGCAAGAGCCTTGCTGTATTTCTTTTCATCAAGGAGTCTATCTCCGAGAAGAAAGATGCCATGCATCTGCTCTTCTATTTTGTAAGGATCTTCAAGATGAGAATCATCTACCAAATCAGATGTTCTCTCATAAACTCTACTTAGGTATATCTCCTCTTCTTTAACTTCATCTAGGAACAAAAGAGCTCTATCAAATCCATCTTTTATGACATCTACGTCGGGATTTTCTATTCCTTCTTCCACTTCATCACTGTCAAAATAGCTTATGAATTCTTCCCATCTGTTGGATGGCACATTGTAAGCAATTGATAATAATTTCTCTCTGAGTTTCTCTGGAGGCAACATATTTATAAGACTGTTTATTTTGATTTGATATTCTACTTCTTTCATGGATAAATAGTAGAATAGAGATAAGCAATATGCAAGATAAATATAATTAAATTAACAAAAAGGAGACTCCCCGGAATTAGGGAGTCAAAAAATTATGATTAAAAAAATATTGTTACTTTATTTGCCTCTTTGCTGTGCCTCCACTTATATCCAGAATATTGATGTATACTTTGAAAGACTGCTGCTGCAATACCGATGAGGAAAAATGAAAAGAAAATACCTCATGATGATTGAAACAATAAATCTTTCAAACAGATATGAAACTTAACGAAAGGAAAAACATATCTCACATCTGATATTCATTATATTATTACAAAAGATTGATTGATGTGTGTGGATAAGATGTAAAAAACGTGTAGTTTTTGTGTTGAATTGACATCTTTTAGCCAAAAAATAGACTCTCCTTTACAGAGAATCTATTTGCTAAAAAGCGGTTTGTTTTGTTTTTTCTATATCTTCTTTCCAGAAATGAGAACATCTGAAAGAGGCTATCAATTTCACACAGGATGCATATAATTATCTCATATCAGTCTGTATATGATAAATTATCAACCATGTTTGTGAAATTTGTGTGAAATAAGATTCAACAATTAAAAAATAAAGATTTTCATCATGTCCTTATTTTTTGTTCTTTGAGTTCTTCTTCAGTCTTGAGTAATGCTCAATCAATTCAGCTTTTGCATCATCCATCTTACCATTTTCAAGTGCTCTGATGATTGGAGAGTGATAAACAAGTGATTCCATTTTTGTTGTGCTCTGTATTTCTTTCAATCTTTTGGTGTTTATAGGAATCAAGAGAGAATCCCAAATATCAAGCATCTTGCTGTTATCTGCAGCTTCAACAAAGGCTCTGTGGAAATGAATATCATATATTGCATAGGATGAATAATCCCCACTGTCCAAAGAATCTGCCATCTCTCTCAAAATATGATTCAATTTCTCGGCAAGAGCTTTCATATCAAAACCACCCTTGTTGAAGCATTCAAGTTCAAGCATTCTTCTGACTTCATACATCTCATCGATTTCAGTATCAGTGAAGACTCTAACACTCACACCAGCGTTTGGTATCAACTCAAGATAACCACTTGTTGCAAGACATTGAATGGCCTCTCTTACCGGTGCCTGACTTATATTCAGTTTCTTTGCAATTGGTATTATCTTCAATCTATCCCCAGGTTTCAATTTCCCTGACATGATCTCATTCATCAATATTTCTTGAACCTGGTCCTTGAGTGACTTGTTATTGTATTTGTTATTCATAATTCCCCTGTAACTTGACTATATTATCGATAAATCTTTTGGTCAATAAAGTTAAGTCGCATGTATTTTCCTTCAATTTCAAAAAACCAACTTTAAAGTTAATTAAACACATTCACCCAATATGTTTTGCAGATTTCTGCAGAAGCAATGAATAAATACAGTCTTTTGAAAAGCTTGAGGACCAATATATCATAATTATGACAAAATAAAATGGACCTATCATAAAAATAGATCCACTGTATGTTATATGTAATTAAGAAATACTTATTATTTGATCCAAGTTACAATCTCTTCCATGCTCTGTCTTGATTTTGGTCTTTCAGGGTTTGATGCTCTGTAACCAAATGCAACTGCATAAGCTAAAGAGTATTGATTTTTATCAAATCCAAATTCTTTATCTAGAATCTCATCCATCTCAACACGGTTGAAACCTTCCATAGGACAGCTATCGATTTTAAGCATAGCTGCAGTGGTCATCATGTTAGCAAGAGGTATATAAGCCTGGCGCATTGACCAGTCTATAACGCCTTCAGGATATTTTGTCATACCAAAATCTATATCTTGGAATTTAGTGAAGAATGCGCTCTGTTGTTCTGCATATTCTTCTGGAATATGGTGTACGTCTGTCATTATATGGTTTAAATAGTCTGTTCCTGGACTCATGTCTGATTTCTTTCTTGACAATGCAAATACAAGATGACTTGCTGTTTGCCACTTACCATCACCACCCCAGAAAGCTTTTGAAAATTTTTCTCTCTTGTTCATATCTTGTATCACAACAAAATGCCATGGTTCATAACCAAATGAGGAAGGAGATAATCTAGCTGCTTCTAAAATAGTATCGAAATCTTCTGCACTGATTTTTTTATCCTTGTTGAATAATTTGCATGCAAATCTATAATTGAAAGCATCTAGTATTTCTTGTTTTTTCATATTGTTTTCTCCTGAAGAAAATAATTTCTGTAATTTTTAATTTTATTTTTTTTTGTTATCTTTATGCAACAAAGATATGATAAATTAAAACATTAGTCAATACTTAGGTGTACAAATATTGTATAACCAAACTTAAAAACAATTTCATGGAAATACATCGAAACAGACCTCTCTGAGAAAAATCCCAGAGAGGTCACAAAAAACAGATTTATATTTTATACAAAAGTCTTATTTTGCAAACAGATGATCTTCAATAAATTTCCAAACATCCATGTATTCTTTTGATTTCTTGACTTCTTCAAAACCATCCCTCTCCATCTTATCCACTATCTTATCCATTTTAGATGTGAATCTGTTGTTCTCTTCAAACACCTTAACAATATCCCATCTTGTTGGAGATGTATCACTTGTCAGATAATCATCATAGCCAAACTTCTTCAGATAATAAACAAACTCTAAATTCTCGATAGGATGCTTTGAACCACAGAAATAATCCCAATCCCAAAGGGCATCATTATCATTGATGTGAACATAATATGGAATATTGACTGATTGAAGTAAAGATAACTCCTCTGCAGGATTTGTATTGCCGTATGTTGCATGACCATAATCTAGAGTGACACCAAGTCCTGGCTTATCAATCTCCTTTATCAAAAGAGCTGTTTTTGATGCATTGTTCAAGAAACAAGTTCCTCTTATCTCACTTGGTTTGAACTCAATAAACAGTGTGATATTTGGTTTGTATTCAGCAGCTGCTGAAAAAGTTTCTCTTAAATATTTCCAACTCTCTTCATAATCTGCTTGAAAAGCAAATTCATAGCCATCACCTAAAGGACATACTGTGACCTTATCTGCGCCAACTGCTTCTGCAAAATCCTTTCCATCTTTGATGAACTGCACAGCTTTTGCCCTTACATCTGGATCTGAACTTGTGAGTCCTCCATTTACGAACTCTCTTTCTTTCTTGACGTTTACATTGATAGCAGATATTCCAAGATTGTACTTTGCCATCAAGGATTTTGTTTCCTCAACATCATTGACTTCATAAGGAAATACACATTCCAACGCCTCTATTCCTTTGATCTTGCTAGCAAGTTCAAACTTCTGTGCGAGAGTCTTTGTCTCATTGTACTGATTGAATCTATCAGTAGACGCTCCTAAAAATGATGAAATAACTGAAAATTTCATTTTTTATCTCCTTTTTTTGTTATACCCGTTATATAATTCAATCCAAACTTATAGTCTCTTACCAAATTATCTTTGCTGCTTGATATTTCAAGATCATAAGATCCCCTGTATCCACTTTCATTTAGATTCTTCAACAATGTTTCAAAATCTATATCTGCCTTCCCCGGTGGTAAAGCTAGGTTCTCATCACCAAAATTATCTTTGAGGTGAGTTGAATAAATCTTTCCCTTCAACTTATAAGGAAGCAAGGACATCACCTCTCCACTTGTATTGGCATGACCTGTATCTAAGTTGTAACCAAGATTTGATGAGCTTGTTTGATCTATCAACCTCAAAAGTCCATCACTTCCACCAATTATTGAATGAGGAATTATCTCTAGTGCGAGATTGAAAGATGCATCTTTTAAAATGGTTGAATATTTTTCAAATCGTCTTACAAGATATTGCTCCACTTCTTCATACCTCTCCCCATGATATTCATAAGGACTTATTGGTATCACAATCGTCTCAACAGAGCTGAAAGATTTTACTATCTCACAGACTCTTTTCAACTCGTCATAGCCCCAATCACTTTTGAGATCATCAAGGCTCTTTGTAGATTGAATTAGAAAGTGAGATACAAAAACACTCATATCGAGATTTTCATCTTCATAGGTATCAGCTATGATTCTCTTATTTTTTTCCCAGTTGCTTATCTCTTCCTTTCGGTAGATCTCTCCCTGAAATGAATCAAAGCCCAGATTTCTCAGTGTTTTGATACCAGCTGCATAATCTTGAGCTGTAAAGTTCACAGAAAAAGCGCTAAAAAAGTATGATGGTGAAACTCCGTACATCGCATCTCCTAAAAAATTCTGTATTCAAAATTTAATTTAGAATAATATTGAATACACTATTTGTCAATGAAATTTTGGTATTTTTAATAAATGACTTTACAGTTGACTTATTACACACATCTGTTAATAATAAATTAATACCTATACATTTTAAGGATTCAACAATGGTAAATGAAGAAAGCGTCTTCGACGACCTTGGTACAAAGGTTTACAACAAAATTAAGCACATGATTATTTCAGGTGAATTGAAGCCTGGAACAAAGCTTATTCAAGAGGATCTAGCTAGCAGACTTGGTGTCTCCAGGACTCCTCTATTGCAGGCAATTTCCAGACTAACTAGCGATCAACTGGTCATCTCAAAAAGAAGACGAGGAGCTTATGTTAGACGATTTTCAACAGAAGACAAGCTAAATATTTTTGATATAAGATCAAAATTAGAGCCTCTCAGTGCAAGAGGAGCTGCAGAAAGAATCACAGATGAGCAGCTCGAAAAGCTCAAAGAGATACTTGTTGAAATGAATGCAGCTGTAAAAGAAGACAACATAAGAAACTACTGTGAGTTGGATTATGATTTCCATACCTTAATTCAAAATGCTTCAGGAAATAAGTTCATTGAAGAGATTCTTTCAAGATATACTCCACTTGTTCAATCAGAAACAATGCTGAAATCTATGGAAGATTCTTTGAAAGAACATAAAGATATTTTGACATCTCTGAGTTACCATGAAGAAGAAAGAGCAGAGAATTTGATGTTCAATCACGTTGATGGTGGACTCAGAAATAGACTTAAGACTCTTCTATTAGGAGCAGAAAATGAGTGATAAAATTGAAAACAAAGCCCTCAGACAGTATGTTTATGAACATATTAGAGAATTACTTGACAATCAAGAGCTTCCAATAGGTGAGAAGATCAACAAGAGTGAGCTCTGCAAACAGTTCAATGTAAGTCAGACTCCGGTCAATGATGCACTGAATAAATTGGTTGGCGAGAACTATCTTGAAGAGATTCCTAGAAAGGGCTATTTCGTCAGAGAGTTCAAATTAAAAGAGCTATCAGATCTATTTGAAATCAGAGCAGGCATTGAAGGCATTGCAATAAGACTCTGCTGTGAAAGAGCATCCGATGAAAGGCTGCATGAACTGGTGCACACCTTCGATGAATTCAAAAACACTGAACCTGATGAAGAGACTCTTCACCACTATGTAAAGATTGATAAAGAGTTCCATAGAAAGATAGTTAAATATTCAGACAATCCAAAACTTCAGGACATATTAGATAGCACTGGTTTTATATCACGTACATATCAGAGGGGACTTAGAAAGAGCTATGAAGCTTCCATGGAAGAGCATAAGGTCATAACAACTGCCCTCTCTTATAGAGACAAAGATAAAGCGGCTTCAGCTATTGTAAATCACTTGCTTTCTGCAAGAGATAGCATAAACAAAGCTATAGAAACCCAAGGAGAAAATTAATTCCAATACTATTTCATCAAGCGATACTTTTACACAGTATCGCTTTTTTTTGTTAATAAAAGCAAAAAAGAGAGCTTTTTAAAAAAAGATTTCTTGACAAACTTGGAAACTGTGTTATAAAGATATTGTATACAAAATTATACATCATAACAAAAAGGAGTTTACAATGAAAAAGTTATTAATTGCTTTAAGTATTGTAGTTATTTCAATGAGCACTCTATTTGCTCAGGCTCAACAGGAATATCCTGCTAGAGATATTACAGACATCGTAGTATGGGGCGCTGGTGGTGGTACCGACGCTTGTAACAGAATCATCATGGAGGCTATGGGTGATCAGTTAGGTGTCAATGTTAACGTAAATAATGTTACTGGTGGTAAAGCTGGTATCATTGGAATGAGTGAGGCTATGAACAAACCTGCTGATGGATACACACTATGTGGTCTTTCAGAATCAAATACAACAGCTGCTGTATATGGTTGGGATCACCAGATGAAAGACTGGGATTTCTTTATTGTAGGTGGTTCTCCTGATATCCTATCAGTAACTCCAAACTCTCCTTACCAAACTCTTGAAGATTTAGTTAAAGCTTCTAAGGCAAACCCAAACAAGATCAAAGCTGGTGCTGGTGGAGCAGGTTCAATTCACCATCTAAATCTATTGGCTTTCCAAGATGGCTCAGGCTCAAAACTAGCATTCATTCCTTATGATGGATCCGCTGGTTCTCAAAACGCTGCTATGACTGGTGAAATTTCAGTTGTTATCACATCTGTTGCTGAGCAAGCTGAAATGATCAAAGCTGGAAAACTTCGTCCTCTAGCTATGATGACAGCTGATCCTTACACACTAGCTGGTAAGACAATTCCTTCATCATTTGATTCTTATGCAGAACTATCTAACTATCTTCCTCTTGGACAGCAGATTGGTTTCGCAGTTAGAGCTGATTGTTCTGATTCTGTAAAAGATACACTTCATGCAGCTTTCAAAGAAGCTATGAAATCTCAAGCAGTTAAAGACTTTGCATCACAGCACTACTACAATCTTTCAGGTAAATGTGGTGATGAAGCAAACACAGTATTTGCAAATCTTGAATCTAAATTCTCATGGACTCTAGCTGATCTGGGAGCTGCTGAAGTGGACCCTGCTTCTATCGGAATTCCAAAGAACTAATACTTAATAATATATCAGACTGAAATATATATTATAATAGTATTCTCGGAGCCTATCGGGATCTCTCCGGTAGGCTTCTTCTGTAAAAACAATATAAGGATGTTTTAAAAAATGAATGAAAACGATAATAACAAGCATATGAGAGGAGCTGATATCGTAATTGGAATTATATTTATAATTCTGGGTGTTCTTATTTTGATAGGAGCATTCCAAATGCCACTCAAGGATTCCTATGGAGGAGTTGAGAGTGTTTGGTATGTATCCCCAGCTCTTATGCCGTTGATAATTGGTGTTGTGATGATTTTACTTGCAATCACAATTACAATGTTCGGCATAAAGAATGGTGGGCTTGATCTATTGAAAGAGAACACAATTGCGAGAAAAGCACAGCCAATCTTCAACGAGGATACAATTCGTTTTCTTGCTGTAGTCATCCCACTGATTGGTTTGGTCTATTTGAACCTGAGAATGATTGATTTCTGTATATCTATAGCTCTATATCTATCTTTCACAATAGGTGTGTTCCATTTCAACAAATTGGAAATAATGAGCTCAACTTTGAGACTTTACAGTTTGATAATGGTAATAAACCTGATCATCAGATTATTTAAATTGAATGTTATGCTAGATGGTATCTTCCTCTGGACCATAGATCTGATTGCTCTGCTAGAACTGATAGTTCTTCTTGTATATATGAAAAAACAGATCAATGCACAGCAAGATAAAGATATTCTGCAGAAAAAATACAAACAGATGTTGCGAGTATCTATAATCACACCTCTTGTGATTGCTGTAATATTCAGATTTGGGCTCAGAGTTCCAATGCCTAAAGAGGGCTTCATTATGAACTTTATGTATTTAATTTATTACGCATTTTAAAAGGAGAATTCTAATATGTCTATTTTACAACAATTTGGGATTTTCTTTGCTCAAATTGGCACAATTTTGACCAGTCCCTCACAGTTAATTTTATTGTTTGCATGTACTTTCATGGGAATAATATTTGGTGCATTGCCTGGTTTGACAGCAACACTTGGTGTTGCATTACTTACAACTCTTACATATGGAATGGACTTGAATGTAGCAATGGTTGCATTGATGGCTATTTATGTAGGTGCAGTTTATGGTGGTTCTTTTTCAGCTATCACAATAAACATTCCAGGTACTGCAGCAAGTGCTGCAACTGCTATGGAAGGTTATCCTATGGCAAAGAAAGGACTCGCTGGTAAAGCTTTGGGTCTCACAACTACAGCTTCAGCAATTGGAACGTGTATAAGTATTTTATTCGTTGTTGTGTTCATACCGTTGATGTCACAGTTGGCTCTTCAGTTCACATCATTCGAATATTTCCTGCTTGCTTTCTTTGGTATTTTGATAAGTGGATCTATATCATGTCCTGATACAGTACAGAAAGGCTGGTTGGCTGGTTTCTTGGGACTGTTTCTTGCCATGGTTGGTTGCGATACTCTTCAAGTTTATCCTAGATATACTCTTGGTTTCCATGCTCTTGAAGGTGGTGTTGAGGTTGTTCCTGTTTTGATAGGTGCCTTTGGTATTCCTCAGATAATCCAATCTTTAGGAGAGAACCAGAAACCACCAAAAGCTACAAAGCTTGATAAAATTATTCCATCATGGGCAGTTATTGGCTCCAACATAAAACATATTGTACGATCAGCATTGATTGGTGTTGGTATTGGATCTGTTCCTGGCATTGGTGAGGATATTGCTGCTTGGGTTTCATATGGAACTGCAAAGAGCACTTCAAAGCATCCAGAGCTCTACGGTACTGGATATGAAGAGGGAATCATTGCAACCGAGGTTGCAAACAATGCCTGCATAGGTGGTGCCATGATTCCATTGCTTTCAATGGGTATTCCAGGCTCCCCTCCTGCTGCAATGTTACTTGGAGCCTTCTTATTGCATGGCGTGTCCCCTGGACCTATGCTCTCAATAGATCGCCCTGGATTCATCACTGAGATAGCTGCAATATTGTTGCTTGCTTCCTTTGCAATGTGGTTCTGCGGTATCTTCTTGGCTCCAAAGGTAGTTAAATTACTTCAGATACCACCAGCATTATTCATGCCTGTTGTTGGTGTCTTATGTATCATTGGTTCATATTCTTTAGGTCTGAAATTTATCAACCTATACTTGATGATTCCAATGGGTGTCATAACCTATTTCCTAACAAAATATGGCTTTCCAGTTCCTCCTCTTGTAATTGGCGTTATTTTGGGTGGAATGGCAGATGCAAACCTGCGTCGTGGTCTGATGGTAAGTGAGGGTTCTTTAAAACCATTATTCACTCGCCCTGTATGTTTGATTCTTATATTTGTTATTGCAATGACATTTATAACAGGAACTCAGACATATAAAAATTGGAAAATAAGGCGACAGAGTGCAAAGAATGCCAAGTAATATCGATTGGCATGGTTATTTTGGAGTTACTGCAGTGATGTACAGTAGCTCCTTTTTTGTACAGAAAAAATCACATTTTTTTCGTAGTTCAAACGATTAACCCATTAAATCATACATAAACAAACGAAAAACATTGCTAAATCAATATTTGCATGCTAATATTTATTTGATTAAAAAAAATGAAAATTATGTGAAATTATTGGTACGATTGTGATCTATAAAATCATCTCATCTACCTGAAGAGCGCAGATTCAAATCTGCTGCACAGCAGTATCTATTGAAATTAGAATTTCAACCAGTTTGTTAGGATTTACTTTTATGTTGAGAGACATCAAAAGTATCATAACTTGTTCATATCCAAACAAAATGGTCAGATGGTCGTTATTTTTGCATATATAATGATCTCAACTGTTCAGCTCAATCTTGATACCTAATTGTGACTATTTTAGGTTCATTTTCTTCATGTTTTCTATTTTTTTAAAACAAGATTTATATTATCAGAGGAGATTGCTAGGTCTCACCTCAATTCAATTTGACTGATTGAAAACAGGTGATTCAGAACATCTTGCATGATATTTATAAAATATATGGTGAAAAACGTTAACTATTTGGCTGCATGGGATGACTATGTATTTATCAATGTATCTAAAATAGAACGTTAAACAAAAAGGAAGAGGTCTAACGTGCTAGAAAGGAAGATATACAACGATCTTAGCAACTGGAAAAACTGTACTCAGAAGACGGCACTGATTGTAACAGGAGTCAGTCAATGCGGAAAATCATCTGCTATTAGAAATTTTGGTATGAAAAACTACCACACATTTATTGAGTTCAATTTCTTAGAACATCAAAATTCAAAATTATTGAAAGATAGAGATTTCACAAAACAGGATCTATATATAGAACTATCTCGACAGGGAAAGACTTATCTGCTACCAGGCAGGACTTTGATATTCCTTGATGAAGTTCAAACTTTCAAACAGATATTACCAATGATCCCAGAACTTATAGCAGATAATAAGTATGATTTCATATTGAGTGGTTCATTCTTGAATGTGGAGATGAAAGAAGAGATAGAATCTCTTCCTCAAAAATACATACAGGTACTGGAGATGTATCCCTTAAGCTTTGAAGAGTTCTTGATGGCTCACAAAGTGAACAGTGATATCTTTGAATATCTTGAAGATTGCTTCATCAACAGAAAGACAATCAATGAGGGGATTCACAATGTGCTGATGAACTACTTCAATAAGTATCTCATAGTTGGTGGAATGCCTGCATCTGTTGAAGAATATCTCAACACATTGGATTTAAACAAAGTTGATGACAAAAAGAAGCATATTGATGAGGTCTACAGAACAGAGATCACCAAATATTCAAAGAACACCAAACAAAACATGGTGAAGCTTTACAACAACATACAGAAGCAGATAAACAAAAACAACATCAGATTCAAACTGAGCGAGTTCGATAAGAATGCGAGATTTGAAAATGCTGAGCACAAGATCACATGGCTCATTGATGCAGGATTTGCTCTATCTGTTCCAAATGTTACAGAGCTGAACACCCCACTTGAGAACAATGAGTCAAAGAACCTCTTCAAACTTTATAAATCAGATATCGGTCTTGTTACAAAAGATTTGAATGATGAATCAAAGAATGAGCTGCTTGAAAACATCCCATCAAAAGAGAAGAAGGGACTTTATGAGAATGCTGTGGCATCTGAATTGCTATCTAATGGATGCAAGCTATTTTATTACAACATAAACAATAAAGGAAAGATTGTCTTCATGGTTGAAATTGATAACAAGATCATTCCAATAGTAATAAAAGGAAAGAACACCATAAACAAGCACTCTCTGCTCAACATACTGCTTGATGGTGATATGTACAACCTCAGCGAGGGATATGCTCTTTATGGAGGCAATTTAATTCAGAGTGGCAAGATAACATACCTTCCTATCTACATGAGCATGTTCATAAAGGATAAGCAGACAAACTATACGTTTGAACCTTTAGATCTTGTAATTTAGTTTTAAAAAGTATACATCTTGTACCCTCAATCATAAATTTTTAGATTCAGTGAGCCCTGTCTCCTGAATCTTTTTTTGACTTCATTAAAACTCTGTTACAAAACATACCTCATAGATACCCAGTATTTGGTGAATTGGGAAAAAAATAGGAATATATCTCAATGAAATTGAATAATTTTATTATAAATCGGATTATAATACCTAAAAAGGAATATTTTATTGGTTGATAAAATTTGTTTGACAAATTCCATATATGCTATAGGATATAGATAACTCATGGATCAATATCTGTT
>JBFHKM010000071.1:0-14702 GCA_041595335.1 Sphaerochaetaceae bacterium | reverse complement strand
TAATGGTGAGGCTGAAACAAAGAATACAGGTGATGAATCTACTCTTAAAGTTGCAGTTGTATTGAAGACTTTGAGCAGTGAATATTGGCAGCGTGTTGCAAATGGTTGTGATACAGGTGCTGAAGAGAATGGCTGTTCAGTCGAGAAACTTGGTCCACCAACAGAAGATGCTGTTGTACAGCAGATCAACATGGTAGAAGATGCTCTAGCAGGTAACCCTGATGCACTTGTATTCTCTCCATCACAACCTCCAACAGCAATCAAAGTTCTTCAAAAAGCTAAAGAGATGGGTATCCCTGTAATCTTAGTTGATACACCAATGCCTGACGGTTTCGAAGACTATGATTCATTCATCGGTACTGCTAACTACAAAGCAGGACAAGATGGTGCTAATTACATTGTTGAACAGATGGGCAGCAGAACTGATGTTAATGTAGCAATTATCGAAGGTGCTCCAGGTAATCCTACTTGTGGTGATAGAGCTAGAGGCGCAGAACAGGCATTTAAAGAAGCTGGTTACAATATCATAGCTTTCCAACCTGCTTATTCTGATAGAGAAAAAGCTTTCAATACAATGCAGAACATTCTTCAGACAACAAGTGATGTTGATGTAGTATTCTGCAGTAATGATGATATGGCTCTTGGAGCTCAAAGAGCTTGTCAACAAGCTGGAATTCCTGCAAAAGTTATCGGATTTGATGGTAACAAGAGTGCTCTTAAATCTATCATAGCTGGTCAATTATATGCAACTATCGCTCAAAGACCTGAAAACATGGGTAGACTTGGTGTTGAATATGCAATCAAAGTTATCAATGGTGAGAGTGTAGACAAAGTAGTTGATGCTGGTGTTGATATTTTAACAATTGAAAACGCTCAAGCAGCTTTAGATAAATTGATGTAGTCTAAGATTTTGTATAACGGTGAGAATTCAGTACTTGAATTCTCACCAATTTGATTATAATTTATAGCAAACAAATGCATGAAAATATGCTATACTTATTCAGCAAGGAGTATTTCATGAAACAAGTTACTATAAAAGATATCGCAGAATTAGCTGGAGTTAGTTTTTCAACTGTATCCAGATGTCTTAATGATAGTCCAAATGTTAGTGCTGCTACAAAGCAGAAAGTTCTCAAAATTTCAAAGGATCTTGGCTTTGCATTCAACGCAAATGCTAGAAGTCTTGTTAAAAGTGAATCAAAAACAATTGGAGTTGTTCTTCCAAAGAACTACAGTGAAATAAATGTTAATGTTTATCACAATATGTTGATAAATGCTCTTCAAGCTAGTATTGAAGAAAGAGGATATGATCTGCTGGTTACCTATGAGATCAATCAAAAGACTGGAAGAAATAATATAGTCAGACTTGTTTCAATGAACAAAGTTGATGGCCTGATATTGCTTCTTGAACATATAGATGATGAAACACAGGCTTTCTTAAAAAAAACAAAAATACCTGTTGTATTTGCTCACTTCCCACCTGAAAGAAAAGATGATGACAAAGATATAATCTTTACAGATCATTTCTTTGGTGGACAGCTTGTTGGATACAGTTATACATCAAAAGGATTAAAAAACTTTCTTGTAATGGATGTTTTTGAGCATCATCTTGAATTTGATCAAAGAGATGACGGTTTCTGTGATGTTGTGTTAAAAAATGGTGGTAATGTCGTTCATTTGAGCTCCAATTCTACTTACGACAGTGCTTATGAAGTTGTTACAAACAATCTTGATAAGTTTGAAGGAATAGAAGGTGTCTTCTGCATGAATGACTTGATGGCTCTTGGTGCAATGAGTGCTCTGCAGGATGCAAATTATCGCATCCCTGAAGATATTTTGGTAGCAGGTTATGATGATAGTGAATACTCTCATTATTCCAAACCCAAATTGACATCCATACACCAGCCTAAAGAGGATTTAGCCTATCTTATTGGAGAGCGACTGTTTCTTCTGATTAGCAAAAAGAAAAAAAATGAAGAGATTTCCCCAAAAAGAATAAGCATTCAGCCAATCTTCATGGAGAGAGAATCTACATATTACAACAAAGGTGAGTGAAACTATGGTTATAAAAAAGAAGGTTGCTTTTAAATCAGGTTACAATGAAATTGTAAGTAAAGATGGTCAGTACAAAGAGATGAGATTGGATTTCGGTATCCTGAGCTTAAAAAGAGGAGAATCTTATTCCTGTGATCTACCATTAGAGCGAGCATTCTTGCTGATAAGTGGACATGTCACATTCAAATGGGAAAATCAGAGCTTCAACGCTCTTCGATACTGTCCTCTAGATGACAATCCTATATGCCTTCAAGTTTCAAAGAAAGTTAAGGTTGAGATCACAGCTGAATTGGACAGCGAGATCTGCATTGAAAGATGTGAGAACAACAAAGTATTCAAATCCATTCTATACAAACCTAGTGACACGAAAACAGAAGTATTTGGAGAGGGCGTCTTGAATGATACCTCCAAACGCAGTGTTCGTACAATCTTTGATGGCCAATCAGCACCATGGTCCAACATGGTAATGGGAGAGGTCATAAACCACCCAGGTCGTTGGTCATCTTATCCACCACACGATCATCCACAGCCTGAAATTTATCATTACAGAATGTATCCAAAACAGGGATTCGGCGTCTCAATTATTGAGAACGAAGCAACTGTTGTTGAAGACGGTGATACATCTCTAATTTTCCCAAATCTTACTCATTCTCAAGTAGCAGCTCCAGGATACGCAATGTATTACATCTGGATGATTGCACACCTCAAAACAGAAAGATGGCTTCCAACTACAAGATACTTCAGAGAAGAACATAAGTGGTTGAATGGTCCCAATCCTGTAATTTGGCCAGATAGAAAATTTTAAGGTATTGAAGATCTAATTTTATATACTTAAAAATAAATAAAAATGACATATTTATGGAAACGTTTGCACAAGTGTAAAATTCTTTTCATTTTTATAATTGGTCATAAAAAAACTCTCAATGGAATATGAAATTTCATTGAGAGATCTTCCAAAAAACTGACATTTTTAACAGCAGAAGAATTTTGTATTTAATCACATATATATATTTCTTTATGCAATAGATATTTAAAAAAGAGGTATTATGTAGCCTAATTAAATAAATACATATCGATTTCTAATGGTTTAAATCCTATTAAAAGATGGGCTTTTCTATGGGATTTAAAGATTTTTCTATTTTTTTTAGATTTGCTTTAATTTTTTGCTTGACGCTTCAAAATTATGATGTTAATGTTGGCTTATGGAAACGTTTGCACAGAATTTTGAGAAGCTTGTTTTTAACGCATTCTGATAATTGCAAATAGATATATCAATTGGAAAGTTTTTTTTGAAGTCCTGATTGAATTGATAAGTTTAGGCATTAGACCTAAGTACAAACAAAAAGAGAGAGATTATGGTTATTAAAAAGAAGACTCCTTTCAAATCTGGTTACAATGAAATTGTAGACAGAAATGGAGAAAATAAAAATATGAAATTGGATTTTGGCATCTTGGTATTGAAGATGGGCGAATCCTATAAATGCAGTTTGTCTTTAGAGAGAGCTTTTTTACTTATAAGTGGTAAAGTTACTTTGAATTGGGATGAAGAGACATGCAAAGTAAGCAGAGACTGTCCACTAGATGATAATCCAATCTGTTTGCATGTTCCAAAGAGTGTCAATGTTGAGATAATTGCTCATAAAGACAGTGAAATCTGTGTTGAAAGATGTGAAAATGATAAAATTTTCCCTTCAAAACTTTTCAAAGCTGAAGATATCAAAACTGAAGTATTCGGCGAGGGTGTGTTGAATGATGCTTCAAAGAGAAGTGTCAGAACAATTTTCGATGGTGAGACAGATCCTTTATCAAACATGGTAATGGGTGAGGTTATAAATCATCCTGGAAGATGGTCTTCTTATCCTCCACATGATCACCCACAACCAGAAATTTATTATTACAAATTATTCCCAGATCAAGGGTTTGGTATTTCAATACTTGAAGATGAGGCAACAGTTGTTAACAGTGGCGATGCTTCATTGATTGTACCTGGCGACACTCACTCACAGGTGGCTGCTCCAGGATATGCAATGTATTACGTTTGGATGATAGCTCATCTTGAGAATGACAGATGGCTTCCAACTACCCGTTACTTCAAAGAACAGCATAAATGGTTGCTGGAAAAAGATGTAAAGATATGGCCTGAGAAAAAGTTTTAGATTTAGGAGGAAAATTATGGACACTATAAGATTAACAACAGGACAAGCAATTATAAAGTTTTTGGACAATCAATATGTTTCTTTTGATGAAAAAGAAAGCAAGTTTGTTCAGGGCATTTTTGGTATATTTGGACACGGTTGTGTTCTAGGATTGGGTGAAGCAATTCAGCAGAACAATCACTCAATTCCTTTTTATAAAGGATGTAACGAGCAGGGAATGGCTCACGCTGCAATCGCTTTTGCAAAACAGAACAAAAGAAAACAGATCATGGCAGTTACAACATCCGTTGGACCTGGTGCTGCAAATCTTGTAACAGCTGCAGCTCTTGCAACTACAAACAGAATTCCAGTTCTTTTATTCCCTGGCGATACTTTTGCATCTCGTCAACCAGATCCAGTTCTTCAGCAGATGGAGAAATTTGATGATTGTGGTGTTACAACCAATGATGCTTTGAGACCTGTATGTCGTTATTTCGATAGAATCAACAGACCAGAGCAGATCATGACAGCTCTATTGAATGCAATGAGAGTTCTAACATCTCCATCTGATACAGGTGCAGTTTGTATTGCTCTTCCTCAAGATGTTCAAGGTGAGGCACATGATTATCCAGTAGAATTCTTTGAAAAGAGAGTTCATTACATAGAACGTCAGATTCCTAGTGCAGCTTCTGCATTGAGAGCTGCTAACTTAATCAAGAACAGCAAGCACCCTCTATTAATCTGTGGTGGTGGTGTTAGATACAGTGAAGCTGAAGATGAATTTGCTAAATTCGCTGATACTTTCAAAATTCCTTTTGGTGAGACTCAAGCCGGAAAAGGTGCTGAATTATCATCACTTGAGATGAATCTTGGTGGTATGGGTGTTACAGGTGGTTCTGCTGCAAATGAAATTGCTCTGAAAGCTGATCTCATCATCGGTGTTGGAACTCGTTTATCTGATTTCACAACATGCAGTAAGTGGCTCTTCCAAGGTAAGGATGTAAAATTCTTATCACTAAACATCTGTGATTTTGATCTTTACAAGATGAATTCAGTTCAGGTCAAAGGTGATGCACAAGAATCCTTGAGCAAGATTGGTTCTTTATTGAAAGACATGAATTACAAAAGCAGCTACAAAGATGAGATTGCAAATGCAAAAGCTCGTTGGACAGCTGAAGTTGATAGACTCTATACAGAAGAGACAGGCGGTACAGGCGGTTATTCACAGCTACGTGCAGTTGGTCTTTTGAACGAAACTCTTCTTGATGATGAGGATATCGTAGTTGGAGCTTCTGGATCTCTTCCAGGTGATCTTCAGAGAGTATGGAGAACAAAAGCAAGAGATACATATCACATGGAATATGGTTATTCATGCATGGGTTATGAAATCAACGGTGCTCTTGGTGCAAAGATGGCTTGCATGGATAAAGAAGTCTATGCATTTGTTGGTGATGCTTCATTTGTTATGGGTCATTCCGAAATTCTTACAGCATTAGAAAACAAGATCAAGATCAACATTCTACTTTTCAATAACAGTGGATTTGGTTGTATCGATAACCTTCAAAGAAGCCAAGGTATTCCTAAATTTGGTTGTGAACTTGTTTATCGCAGTGATGAAACAGGACGTCTTGATGAAGGTGGCTCTGTAGTTCCTGTTGATTATGCAATGATTGCAAAAGGCTATGGCTGCAACAGCTACAGATGTACCAATTCTGAAGAAGTGAAAGAAGCTTTGAAAGAATCAAAGAAATCAACAAAATCAACATTGATTGAAATTATTGTTGATAAAGATTCAATGTCCAAGGGTTATAACTCTTGGTGGAGAGTTGGAACACCTCAAGTAAGTGATAAAGAAAGCGTTATCAAAGCTCGTGAAGAGATGGATAACGAAATCAAGATTGCTAGACAGTACTAGAATTGATTTGGAGTTAGGACCAATCAAAATTTCAATTTGAAAGATTGGTTCTTGGCTCTGATATTCAAAATTTGATAAGAGAATTTATGACTATGCATTGAAGTGCATTTTCAAAGATATAAATTATTTTTTAGAAACTATATAAGTTTGCTTTTTAACATAAAAAGGAGAAAGATATGAACAGTGATAAAGTTAAGTTGGCCATTGCTCCAATTGCATGGACAAATGATGATCTTCCAGATTTAGGAAGTGAGAATACCTTTGAGCAGTGTGTCAGTGAAATGGCATTGGCTGGTTTCACAGGTAGTGAAGTAGGAAACAAATATCCAAAAGATCCATCTGTATTGAAACCAATGCTTGATTTAAGAGGAATTACAATTTGTAACCAATGGTTTTCTGCATTTTTAACAACAACTCCTTATGAAGAAGTTGAAAAAGCATTTATTGAACAGCTGGATTTCCTTTCTGCAATGGGCACTCATGTTATTGGACCTGCAGAACAAGGTCACAGCATTCAAGGAATGAGTGATCTTCCAATTTTCAACAGCAAACCAACATTTACTGAAGAAGAATGGACACTGTTCACTGAAGGTTTGAACAAACTAGGTAAGATCGCCTATGAAAGAGGATTCAAACTTTGTTATCACCATCATATGGGAACAGGTTGCCAGACTATCGCTGAAACAAAAAGAATGTTAGATGCAACAGATCCTAAATATGTATATCTAATTTTTGATTCAGGTCACTTTACTTTCTCCGGTGAAGATCCAGTTGAAGCTCTTAAATTATTTATTGACAGAGTTGGACATGTTCATTTGAAAGATGTAAGACCTGATGTTCTTAAAAAAGTACATGAAGAGAAGATGAGCTTCCTTGATGCAGTTAGAGCTGGTGTATTTACAGTTCCTGGTGATGGATGTATCGATTTCCCTTCAATCTTTAAAATTTTAGAAGATCATGATTATGAAGGATGGATGGTTGTAGAAGCAGAACAAGATCCTGCAAAAGCAAACCCTTTAGAATATGCAATTAAAGCTAGAGCTTATATTGCGAAGTATGCAGGACTATAGGAGGCCCTTATGAAAGAAAAATTAAGAATTGGTATTATTGGTTGTGGTAGAATTGGTAGAGTTCATGCAGAGAGCATCAGAACTCGTGTTCAAGGTGCTGAAGTTGTAGCACTAGCAGATCCAATGATGAATGACGAGATGAAAAGCTGGTGTGAAGGCATGGGCATTCAAAGAACTACAGCAGATCCTCAAGACATAATCGATGCAAAAGATATTGATGCTGTTTTGATCTGCTCACCAACTCCAACACACTCTCCTTTAATCAAGGCTGCAGCACTTGTTGGTAAAGATATCTTCTGTGAAAAACCTATTGATACTGATTTAAATAGAATCAATGAAACAATGGATGTAGTAAGAGAGAGTGGTGTTAAATTCCAGATTGGTTTCAACAGACGTTTTGATCACAACCACATGGCAGTTAGAGAAGCAGTTACAACTGGTAAAATTGGTAAGGTTCATGTAGTTAAAGTAACATCTCGTGACCCTGAACCACCATCACCAGCATACGTAGCAATTTCAGGCGGAATCTTCTTAGACATGATGATTCATGACTTTGATATGGTTCGCTACCTTTCAAACCAAGAAGTTGTTGAAGTAAATGCAATTGGTTCTGTTTTAGTTGATCCAGAAATTGGTAAAGCAGGCGATGTTGATACAGCTATTGTTACACTCAAGTTGAGTGATGGCACATTAGCAGTTATTGATAACTCAAGACAGGCTGTTTATGGCTATGATCAAAGAACTGAAGTATTTGGTGAGAAAGGCTGTGCAAATGTTGAAAACGATACAAAATCATTAGTAAAAATCAGCACAAAAGAAGGTGTTGATAGTGAGAAACCTCTTTTCTTCTTCTTAGACAGATATATGGATTCATATGGTCTTGAAATCAGTGATTTTGTAGATTCAATTATCAATGACACTCCAACATTGTGTGGTATTGATGATGCAATTAGACCAGTAGAAATCGCACTTGCTGCAACTAAATCCCTAAAAGAAGGAAGAGCTGTAACAATCAAAGAGATAGCAAACATGTAAATGTGAGGTAAGTGATGGGTATTATTACAATTTCGAGAAAGACAGGTAGCTTAGGTACTTTAGTTGGACAGACTGTAGCCAAAAAATTAGGCATGAAATGTGTTGGTAAGGATTTTATCGCAGAGATCATGAAGGAATATGGCTTTTCAAAATTCAACGAGATCTACAGTGCTACTCCTAGCATTTGGGACACTTATGATGAGCTAAGAGTTAACACTCTTAACTTCATGGTAAAGACCATTGAGGCAATTGGCGCTCATGGTGATATTGTTCTTGTTGGTCGTGGTGGTTTTGAAATATTTGAAGATTTCAGTGATGTTTTGAATGTTAGAACCAACGCACCTCTTGAGGTCAGAGTCAAGAGAAAGCAGGAGCAAAATGGTATAAGTGAGAGCGAAGCAATCAAGAGAGTTAAAGCTCATGATAAAGCCCGTAAGGCTTTTCTGAAATCTGAACTTCGACATGGTTATAATAATACTCAGAACTTCGATTTAGTAATCAACACAGGAATAGTGGATGTAGATAGTGCTAGCGATGTAATCGCAAAAGCCTACAAGAATCTGATGGAGAGAGGGCGCAACAGCACCTCAAAATCTCTTGAAGATTTGAAAATAGATCCAGTATTACAAAAATTAATAGACGACAAAATAAAAGAACTGTAGAGGAGACATAAAATGAAAAAGATTAAAGTTGGTGTAGCAGGATACGGAACAATTGGTCAAAGATTGGCTGATGGTGTAGCACTTCAAGGCGATATGGAATTAGTTGGGGTTGCAGATGTAGCACCTACACTTCCAGTTCAAGCTCTATTTGAGAGTGGAATGCCTTATGATTTATATACAGCAATGCCTGAAAAAATAAATCTTTTAACAGACAAAGGAATTCCTGTATCAGGTTCTCTAGAAGACCTAGTTCAGAAAGTAGATATCATGTTTGACGCAACCAATGCAGGTATTGGTGCTGTGAACAAGAAATTATATGAAAAATATAACAAAAAAGCAATTTTCCAAGGTGGAGAAAAGAATGATGTAGCTGATATCTTCTTCCACGGTTATGCAAACTATGAAAAAGGTATCGGAGCTAATTTCTTGAAATTAACTTCATGTAACACAACAGGTTTGATTCGTGCAATTGATGCAATTGATAGAGAAGTTGGTGTTGTAAAAACAGCAATTACAATTATCAGAAGAGTTGCAGATCCTGGTGATTATCATCGTGGACTTACAAACGCTCTTCAAGTTGAACCAGCACCAAGTCACCAGGCTTTGGACTTAATGACAATCATGCCACATATTGAAGCTACTGGTATCTTAGTTCACACACCTGTAACACATGGTCATATCATCACAGCTCTTGTAACTCCAAAAGAAGACATCAGCAAAGAAGAACTATTGGAACTATTCGAAAAACACCCAAGAATTCGTGTTGTTAGAATTGCTGATGGTTTCTTAGGCAATGCTTCTATGTTCAAGTATGCAAGAGATCTTGGTCACAAAAGAGGTGACATGTATGAAATCGCTGTTTGGGAAGAATCAATTGTAAAGAGTGGTAGAGATATCATGTTTGCAATCAACATTCCACAAGAAGCAGTAGTTATCCCTGAAAACATTGATGCTATAAGAGCAGCTATGAAGATGCAGATGACTGGTGCTGAAGGTACAGCTGAAACAAATAAATATTTAGGAATGAAATAATGGGATCTTTAGGTTTTACTCAAATGAGCGATATGGATGTTCGAAATAAAAGAGTCCTTCTTCGTGTTGATATTAACTCTCCACTTGATGTGGAGACTCATAAAATCATCAATGAAAATCGACTCGATAAAACTGTTCCAACCATTCAATATCTTGTAGAAAATAAAGCCATGGTGGGCATCATTGCCCATCAGGGCGATACCCTTGATTATCAAAATCTAATTTCAATGGAAGAACATGCTAAAAAGCTAAGTGAAAAATTGAAAATGGATGTTGAATATATTGATGATGTCTGTGGCCCAGCTGCCACTGCTAAAATTGACAGTCTAAAAGGTGGAGAGGTTGTCTTACTTGGAAATCTTAGATATCTAAGTGAGGAAATTTCAACATTTGAAAATTCTGTAAAATTGAAAGCAGAGGATATGCTAGATACTTATCTAGTTAGAAGTTTGGCACCACATTTTGACCTATATATAAATGATGCATTCTCAGCAGCTCACAGAAATGCTCCAAGCATGGTTGCTTTCCAGCAACTTCTTCCAAGTGCTGCAGGACCTCTTTTCTTCAATGAAGTATCCACTCTTGAAAAGATCATGAACAATCCTTCTCATCCATCTACATTTGTACTTGGTGGAGCAAAGATTTCAGATGCTTTTGGAATGATGGAAAGTGTTCTTTCAAATAAAAGTGCTGATCATATCTTAACTTGTGGAGTTACTGGTGAAGTATTTCGTATTGCAAGCGGTATGAGTCTTGGTTCTAAAATTGATGGATTCCTGCAGAGCAAGGGTCTTATGGGTTTTGTAAAACAAGCTAAGGAACTTCTTTTGAAATTCCCTGGTAAGATTGAAATGCCTGTGGACTTGGCTTACGACAAGGATGGATCTAGAGCTGAAGTGGTTCTTGATGATTGTGTACCTGATTTGATGTTCATGGATATTGGATCAAAGACCATTGAAAAGTATTCAAAGATCATAGGTGAAAGCGGAACAATTTTTGTTAATGGTCCAGCTGGCGTTTATGAAAATCCAATATTTGAAAATGGAACAAAATCTCTTTGGAAGGCAATGGAGATGGCTGACGGATTTACATGCATTGGCGGTGGAGATTCTGTAACAGCAGCTACCAAATTCACAGATTTGAAGAAGATGAACTATGTCTGCACCGCAGGTGGAGCAATGGTCAGATTCTTATCTGGAGTTGAACTTCCTTTGATAAAGGCTATGAGAGGCGCAAAGCGTCAGATCAATTAGTAATAATTGATGCAATTATATTGAGAGGAGAGTTTTCTCCTCTCAGAGGTGTTTGCTATGTTAGGATCAAATATACCGGTTAATTATTTATATGATAATGAAGTAAAGTCTATCTCTCTACCATCTGGATCTAAAATAATTGATCCCAACAATGTTAAGAAAAGAGACGCAAAAGAAATTATTGATAGAGCTCTTAAAACTCCACTGAAAAGTGATGGTCTTGAGAAGTTCTTGAATGATAACAAGAAGATTTTGCTCATAGTCAATGATGGAACAAGACCAACTCCAACTGCACAAGTTCTGGAGGGAATCGAGAGTCTTCTAAAAAACAATGAAGTTACAATAATTGTAGCTACAGGTTGCCACAGAGGTGCGAATGATGCTGAACTTCATTCCATTCTTGGCAAGACATATGATACTTTCAAAGACAATGTTGTAAGTCATGATGCAAAAGATCAATCAAGACTTCAGTATCTTGGTACAAGTAGAAATGGAACAAAACTTGAGATAAACAAAGCTGCTATAGAAAACGATGGTATCTTGATTATTGGCTCTGTTGAACCTCATTATTTTGCAGGTTATACAGGCGGAAGAAAGGCTATTATGCCTGGAATCGCAAGTTATAAATCAATTGAGATGAACCATCATCTAGCTTTGAGTGAAGATGCAAGAGCTCTTGAACTTGAAAAGAATCCTGTTCATCAGGATATGGTTGATACACTTTCTTTATTGAAAGACAGTCATATTTTCTCAATACAGTGTGTTATGGACAGTGACCATAATATTTATGAAGTTCAATGTGGTGATATCATAGAGAGCTTTGACAGTGCTATAGAAGCAGCAGATGAAGTTTTCACAGTGAATGTTGAAAAAAAATATGATGTTGTTATATCAGTTGCAAAGCATCCAATGGATATTGACCTATATCAGAGTCAGAAGGCCATGGACAATTCCAAGGGCATTCTCAAAGAAAATGGTATTTTAATTTTGGTTGCAGCCTGTCATGAAGGAAAGGGTCCAGAGACTTTCTACAATCTGATTGCATCTTCTGCATCTCCTGTAAATGCAATCAATAGAATCAATCATTCATACAAGCTTGGATATCATAAAGCAGCTAAGATGGCTGAGATGATGCGTCATTTCAGTGTGTATGCAGTAAGTGAGCTCAGTGAGAGTGTTTTGAAGAACATCTTCATGTCAAAGTTTGACACTTTGGAAGATGCTTTGAATGAAGCCTTACGCATAAAGGGTGAGAATTCTGATGTTGCTATCATAAGAGATGGTTGTGTTACTGTCCCTGTTGTTAGAAAATAATTCATCAAACAAACTTAGAATTGCAATTATTTATAAATAATAAGTGTGGTAAAATATTGAAAATATGGACGAATGTGAAATCACATAAGTCCATATTTTTTTAAGTCAATCTTTAATATTTGATTAAAACTGATGTCTTGAGATAATTCTATAGCATTATAATCTATAAGTTATATATGCATTGGCCGTGATTAGCTCACCTGTAGCATTGTAGTTATTAAATTTAACATCTTCATCATAGTAGAATACAAAGAAATCAAATCCGTAAGTTCCTGCTAAGTTAAAAGATAATTGATCTGTGAGGTGTATTTGGAAACCGCCATCAAAAATATATCCAACTGACAAACGACCTAAATAATCATTTATTAGGGAAGTGTAAGGATAGATATATTGCGAGTCATTCATATCATATATACCACCTCTAAATCCAGCACCGATGAAAATATCTAGCAGAGGAAAGAGTGTGATATACTTTCTAACACCAATTGCTATGCTGAAGGCTATTATGTTCAAATCTGTTAATCCAAAAAAATTCTCTTCAACTTCTATTAATTTACCATTACCATTCATGTATGAATGAGTTGCTTCTGCAGTGTTGGTCAATAGAAGATCCGCATTTATAAAATTTGTGATACTACCATTGTTTTCAAATGAATTCTCATAAGACATAGAAAGCATTGTTCCATAAATTTCTTTTTGATAATCAAAATCGCCTGCTAAATAGTCATAATTAGAATATTTAGCCCCAAATCCCAAATCACTTCTTGTTGCATTTGCTGCGAACAAGGTTGATGAGATACAAATAATTAAAACAAACATAATTCCTTTTTTCATAATTTTTCCTTTCATTAAGATATTATACTTATATATATTTATAAGTAACCTAATATATAGAACCTTTTTATTACACATTGGTTTCATAATTTAAAAAAATGATATATTTAATTCCTTATAAGTTATATTCTTACAGAAAAAATAGGGTAATTCAGAAATCCTTATGTTCTGCTGCAATAATAGTTAAATAGTTCATAAATATTTCAAGCATCTGTCTTTTTCCAAATTGTTGAGTGACCTCTTATATGTTCATCGTGTTTTTGAACAATAGGGTGACATCTATATTGTAAATCATTGAGAGCATGATTTTGCAAACAGTTTATGTTTGAATCTGTTTATTTCTTTTTGATAAGTCTCTGACACATATTGATAAACATTTTGAGATATGGGGAGTTTTGAATTTCTTTTTGATAAAGATTATTTATATTTCTGCATACCATTGCAATTGATGTTACCGTATCATTTCATATGTGTTTGAGTCAAAAAGCTTCGGATAAGCTGTGACAAGTTTGGAATATGGTTGTTTTTTGCTGACTGCACTTCTCATTTTAAACAAACTTTTGGTTTTGTTTTCTTCTGAATATTATTCATCAAATCGGGCCAGAAAAAAGCCCCTACGTTTTTCGTATCCAAAATATAATTTTAATCAGCATAAAGAATTAAAAGTTAAAAAATGTAATGAATGAAAATCAATCTTATCTTCTTTCATGTTCTATACTATTTTTGTTCATATTTTCTTTTTACACAAAATTAGAACATTTTTTGCTATGTTGTTCCTGAAATTTCCGTTCAATACTTTATATAACAAAACGGAGGTAACATTATGTTAAGAAAAAAGGCTTTGACAGCATTGTTGTTAATCGCATTGGTTGGAGTATCTTTATTTGCTCAAGGTACTGCAGAAAATACAAGCAGTGATAAGAAGGTATCTATTTGGTCATTCAATCTATCCACAGATGCTCTTGCTGTTGTTCAAGATGAAATCATTCCAAAGTATGAGGCAATGCATCCAGGAGTGAGTGTTGAATGGCAGAACATTCCATACAATGGATATAGAGAGAAGCTGCTTACAGCTGCTGCAGGTGATTCTCTTCCTGATATCTTCATAGATGGTTACAACATGCTTGGAACCTATTATGGAGCAGGCATAATTGCAGATCTATCAGAAGAGACTGCAAATTGGTCAAGATGGAATGAAATTGACTCTTCCTTGACCGATCTAACTTACTACAATGGTAAATGTTTTGGTCTACCTTTTAGAACAAAGGTTTATCCTGTTCTTATAAATACTGAGATATTCAAGGAATGTGGATTGGACCCTGATGATCCTCCTACAACTTGGAGTGAGGCTCTTGAATGTGGAGAGAAAATCCTGAAGGTAGAGAATGGAGTGGTTG
>JBFHKM010000070.1:0-14846 GCA_041595335.1 Sphaerochaetaceae bacterium | reverse complement strand
TCCTTAAGTTCCAAGCTGATTTCATTGAGTCTCTTTTTTGTTTCACTTGAGTTCTGTAGAATGATCTCAATAAATCTATCAAGAGATATCAACTTCTCATCTTTTTGAAAATTGAAATCAGGAGAATTCATTGTTATCATATCTACTTTCTTATGTTCAAAATCCAAATAAGATATGAAGTCATATTCACTATCTGCAATATCCATAAGAAGCGCTTTTGTCTCAATTTCTTCAGTTATATCTTTGAGCTTTATAAGTACTTCTTTATGCTGGTTTGTCGGATTTAAAATATAAACCACCATAAGTCTCACTATAGCAACTTTATTTTTATCGTGCCGAGCTGTGTACTGAAGTTCAATGGTGCTGTTCTCTCTGAAATTTTTAACCAAATTATCAGGACTGAGTGTTTTTACAAATTCCAACCTTTCATTTTCATACAGCAATTTTTTAGAATTTGCTTCAACAGATTCTAAATCATAATTTATAATTTTCTCTATGTCTGGAACATTGATTGTAGATCTTCTGATTTCTAATAACTTTAGGTTCTCTAAATCTACCCTCATATAGGCAATAAATTTTTCATCTTCAATGAATCTTATTGCATTGTTATAATTGGTTCTGACTCTATCATAATCCAACTTCATATCGGTGTTGTCTTCAATAGAATTTACAAGACCTGAAACAGTTCCATTCTTATCTATCAGAGGTTGTACCAAAGAGGTGATATAGCGGATGCTGCCATCTTTTTTTGGAAATTCAAGTGCAAAGGAATATATCTTTTTATTTTCGATGCAATCGTAAGCAATCTCATTCATTCGTGGGATGCCCTTGAAATACCATTCAAGTTCTTCATTCCTTTTGCCAATTACCTCCTGTCCTTCCAAATCAAATAAATCTATGAAAGTTTTGTTGACACGAGTGAACCTCAGATCGTTATCTTTGACAAAATATGCAAGCTTTGTATTTTTGAAAATATACTCAATTTCAGTTTCATTCTGCTGCAATTCTCTGTTGAGCCTATCAATTTCTGTAAGATTTGTTATGTCAGTCAAGAAAGCAACAATACTTGTCAACTCTCCATTTTTATAGATAGGATTTTTTGTGAACTTGAAATACTTTTGATTCCCATTTTTATCCAATAGGTTGTAAACACCAGTGATTTTCTTTTCCGTTTCAATCAGACGTCTGTCCTCACTCTCAAACTGAGAGCTGAGCTTCTCATCAAAAATTTCACTGTAAGTTTTTCCAATTACTTTAAAATAGCTATCAATGTTGAAAAAATCTAAGAAAGCACTGTTGGTGTTGAGAAATTTTCCATCAACTCCTAGGAAAAAAATAGGTGAGGAATACATTTCAATGAGTTTGTTTAACTGCTCCACCCTTGTTTCAAGTGCACTGTATATAGGTAAATTCACATTCTTGTTGTATATGGTGGACATAATTTCAATTCTGCCATCTTTACTTGCGTTGATTGTACCTTTGTTTATAACGAATACATAGGAGCCATCTTTGCAAAGAAGATGGTGCTGTATCCTATAGCTGTTATCATGTTCAAGCTCACTGATGAGGTTATTCTTGAAATAACCTCTCTCAATTTCAGGGATTCCTGTAAGTAAAGAGCCTTCATAATCATCAACCATCTCTTTTTCATTGGCATAACCAAGCATTGAATACAGTTCTTTTGAAGTATTTTCTATAGAGAATCTATCATCACCCAATATCATGCACAGTCCACCGAGAATTGGAATGTTCTGTTTTGAATCTATTGTTTTGAACTCTCTGAGAGTCTTTACATTGATTGATTTTATCAATAGCTCATCATCTTCCCAGATGACAATATAGGAAAACTGGACTGAAGTTTCAAAGGGATTGAATGTACTTGAGAAGTTCTCTAGTTTCTGTTCAACCTCGATTACATTATCTGTGAGAAAGAATGCATCAGTTTCTGTAATTTTGAAACGAAAAACATCCAAATCATTTTCTTCATTCTTTTGACTTACAAGGTTCTTCAATTCAGCCTTAGATCTAGCAACTATGTTTTTTCTATAACCACTATAAAAAACATCATCTCTTACAAGATGCAAACTTGATATTGCACCTTCCTCTGTAAAAAGACTTCTGGTGAATATTGAGCAGATGTTTTTTGATTCATTGAGTATATTCAAACTATTTTTGTTGTTGTTTTTGTTTTCCATAGTACAGACAGTTTATAACGAGTTATGCGGAATTAAAAGTGTAAAACCCACTGAATATTTAAAATAGTTAGTTTTGTATTATTTTTTAAATATTATTCAATTTATTGTCATCTTGTTGAACTCTTTTGTGTAAAAAAAAATGAAATTCAATGCATCTGATGTGGTGTTGGTACTGAATTCAATATAAACTATTTAGGAAAGTGAAAACAACGAAACAAGGAGGTGTGTTTTGAATGATGAACAAAGAAGATTAGATAGCGGTGGTGCATTTCTGAAAGTATTGAAAGAACGTTTTGATAAAAATATGAATCGTCATGCAGAAATTGAATGGGATGATATTGAGATGAGGCTGTTGAGTGATGAGAGCAAACTCAATGTATTATTTGAAATGGAATCAACAGGTGGAGAGCCTGATGTTGTCTCGTATGATTCAAAATATGATACATACCTCTTTGTTGATTGCTCACCTGAAACTCCAATTGGCAGAAGAAGTCTTTGCTATGATAGAGAGGCTTTGGATGGACGAAAGAAGAACAGACCTGAAAGCAGTGCATTGGATATGGCTATTTCAATGGGGGTTGAGCTACTTGATGAGAAATTGTACAGAGAGATTCAAAAGAATGGAAGATATGATACAAAAACATCAAGCTGGATAAAGACACCTGAATCGATAAGAAAGCTAGGTGGAGCACTTTTTTGTGATCGAAGATATGATTGTGTATTCACTTATCACAATGGTGCAGATTCTTATTATGGATCTAGGGGATTCAGAGCAGTTTTTAGAGTTTGATTGGAATGATTGAAACCCAATAAAAGATTTATTGGGCTTCATTATCAAAATTATTTCATAGAATCTGCCAAGTCTGCGGCAGCTCTCTCTATTTTTGCTAGCAGTTCAGCATCTTGATTTACCTTGCCTCTATCAAAGCACTTCAATACTTTGATGACAGTGCAGATCTCAAAGCCAAGAGCTTCAAGCGGTCTCTTCATAGCATCTACAGTGAAACCCATATCATCTTCATCTTCTTGCTCACAGATAGCAATTATTACAGCTTTCCTGTTCTGATTTGCTAATTGACTTGACCATTCTCCTGGACGTGGATCTGTGAATTCATAGAAACAATAGAGTCTATCAATGAAGGCCTTCATCCAAGCTGTTATGTTGTAGTTATGTGTTGGACAGACCATAACAAGAGATTGACTTGAGATAATATCAGGGTAGAAGGTGCTCATATCATCTTTCAAACCTGTGCAGATCTTATCCTTTCTGCACCTCTCACAGCCAATGCATCCTTTGAAGTCATAGTCTCGAAGGTAAAGAGATTTATTCTCTATTCCTTTCTTATCAACCTCATCCATAAAGTGTTTGAGAAGAGAATCTGAATTCCCATTCTTTCTTGGACTGCCATTGATACCAAGGACTTTTCTTTCTACTTTGTTCACCATAAATACCTACCATTTTGTACTGCAATACATAAGGTTATCACAAAAATATGAAAGTTAAAATATGAACAAACATTTCATGATTTAGATGGCATTCAACTTACTGCAGTAGTTGGAAATGACTTTATTGATTGCATCTTCATCAACATCATGGATAGAAAGCAGAGGTTTTGGAGGACAAACAAATTCATTTATGCTCTTATCAAGCCAGATGACGTCATACCAGGAGTCAAATTTGTATCCAGTTTTTTGGAAGATTCCCAACTCTTTGAAACCAAGATCCTTATGCAAGCTGACACTTGCATCATTTGGAAGAGTTATCACACCATAAATGTTGTAAATATTCATAAGCTTCAGAAGATCAATTAGAGCCATATATAGAAGCTTTCCAATACCCATATGATGATATTGCTCATCAAGGTAAATGGATAATTCAGCATCCCATTGATAAGCCTCTCTCTCTCTTATCTTTCCAGCATATGCATAACCAACAACTTCATCATCAACTTCACATACAATGTAAGGATAGAAAGATGATATCTTTTCAACTCTCTGGGTGAAATCCTTCAATGATGGGATCTTGCATTCAAATGTTATGGATGTCTTTTCAATGTATGGTTCATATATTGAAAGAATTCTTGAAGCATCAGTTGTTTTTACAAATCTTATTAATTTATTACTCATAGTTTCAATCCTCAGCATCACATGATTTGAGTGGTTGTTTACATCAAATCATGCTCAGAGATGCTATATATTGACTGAAATACTACATCAATAAATATATCGAGTAAATCTGTAATTACTAAATACATCCTATTTTTTAGATAGAACCTGTCTACTGTATCAATATTCTTAGGGTAGAGAAAAGCTGTTTGATATCTATGGGTTTGCTTAAATGAGCATTCATTCCACATTTCAAAGACTCTTCAATATCTTCTTTGTATGCATTTGCGCTCAAAGCTATTATAGGAATGTTCAAGTTACTTTTTCTTATGATTCTGGTTGCCTCAATTCCTCCAAGCACTGGCATTCTTATGTCCATGAGAATTGCATCATACTCATTCTCTTTTTCCATCTCCACACCAATCTTTCCATTCTCTGCAACATCACATATTATACCTGCTTTTGCTAAAAGTTTTTCAACAATGATTGTATTTAGATAGTTGTCTTCACAAACAAGAACTCTTTTGCCCTTCAGATCATCAGTGTTGAGAATTTTTGATTCAACCTGCTGCTGTTGATATTTGTCCTTGCTTATGACCTGAAATGGCATATTCAAAGTAATTGTGGTTCCTTTGTTGAGCTCACTTTTGCACTCTATTTTTCCACCCAACATCTCTGTTAGATATTTAGAAATTGAAAGGCCAAGCCCTGATCCACCTTCTAGAGCAGAATATGGATTCTTCTCTGTGGTGAACTTTTCGAACATATGCTTTTGGAAATTCTCACTCATACCAACACCATTATCTTTAATTTCAATCTTAAAATATGATTGTCTGTCTTTGATGTAGTCAATTATCATCTTAACATCTCCGCCTTTTGGAGTGTACTTGATTGCATTGCTCAATATATTTATAAGAACCTGATTGAATCTGATGGAATCTGTATATATATACTCTGGATATGGATTGAGGCTCTCAATTGTGAAGTTGATATTCTTCTCTCTGGCTCTAGGTCTAACTATAGTATCAATTTCATCAATTTTATCTTTTACATTCACTGTATGAGATACTGTTTTCAGCTTTCCCTGTTCAATGCTCTGCATATCTAGGACATCGTTGAGCAAGGTGTACAAGAAATAACTGCTCACTCTTATCTTTGAGAAGTAGTCTTTCAGAGTTGAATCTTTTGATTCCTCAATACCAAAATTTGCAAGACCTATGATTCCATTCAAAGGAGTCCTCATATCATGGCTCATAGAAGCCAGGAAGTCAGATTTTATTTGATTTGCAAGCTTTGCCTCTTTGATAGATTTTGAAAGTTGATTTTTCATCTCTATGTCATGCTTTGTTATGAGTGTTATATCATTGCAGAGGATGAAATAGCTTTCTTTCTCTTCGTCGACTTCTTTTATGGTTAAATTCTTTCTCTTGCCGTTGTTGAGATCAAAGAAAAATCTGTATTCATTGTTAGTTTTTAGCTTGTAGCGAGAATGCGTAAGTAACTTCTTAATCTGATATTCATCATAGTCTGAATTTTCAAAGATGACTTTTGAAGCTGCTATAATATCTCGACTTCTCTGCATATTGGAGAAATTGAAATCATGGACATGTTCATTGTGCATGATAAGTGAGCATGTTCCTATCTTACCACTGACCTGCAATATGAAATCATATTCTGAACTCATTACAGTATTTACAAGATTTTTGTTTTCAATCTCCTCTGTTATGTTCTGAGAGAATATTATGACCTCACGATGAGAATTGAATGGATTTATGGCAAAATGAATTGTCTGCTTGGAAATTTTGAATCTTCCACTCTCATCACTGAACGTAACTGAGAATGGAGTGTTGTTTTTTTGCTCAAACATAATCCTCAGATTGTTGATATCAAATTTTTCCTGCAGTAATTTCTTATCATAATCAAAAACGACGTCAGATGAATTTGAATTTACAAAGTTACTGAATGGAACATTGGTAATTTTTCTTTTTTTTAACATGTCTTTGAACAAGACAATCCTCTCATCATCAATGTCAATTTTTGTATAAGCTAGAGTCTTCTCATTGAAAATCGGGTCTGTCTCTTGATTGTATATATCAATTCGCTGCTGCTCGATTAGATTTTCTTTGGTTATATCTTCAACCGTTCCTACAATTCCTGTTTTCTCTCCTTTTGAGTTGTAGATGATGTTCATTTTGACTGAGATGTATATTATATTTCCATCTTCACGTTCAATGGTATCTTTATAATTATAGCTCTTGCCGGTTCTCAATATCTCTAAAAGATTCTCACATCTGTTTTTATCATTTTTGTAAAGCTTGTTAAAATCAGAGTAGTGTTTGTTGATGACATCCTCTTCTTTTAATTTGAAGAGATTTAGAAACAATTCATTCACCCTTTTGAAATGCAGAGTGTTATCAAATGTGAACCACCCAATGTTTGAATACTTGAATATATACTCAATTTCCAACTCGCTATTTTTTATCTCTTCATTCAGATGCATGATCTCAGAGACGTCTGAAAGATATCCAATGACACCAGCTATCTTTCCATCTTCAATTAGAGGAATTTTGACTGCTTTGTAATACAAACTTGTATTTCTTGAATCCTTGCTGTAGATTCTTGTAATTGGCTCTTTCGATGCAATTACCTTTTTATCCTCTTCAACATGCTTTATTGCATCGTCCTTTTCGAACAGGTCAAAATCATCCCTCCCCAATACATCTAAAAAACTATCTAATTTGTAGAAATCTAAGAAAGCTCTGTTGATTCCTTGGTACTGTCCATCAATACCTTTCAAAAATATAGGAGCTGGATAGGATTCTATTATATTCTGCAATCTCACAATTTTTTTCTTGAAAACTTCCACAACAGAACGTTTTACATCATCTTTGATTATGAATGATCTGATTTCATAGACTCCATCTACCAATTTCATTACAGAGCCATTGTGCTCAACCTTGATGTAAGTTTTATCAAAGCACTGTATATCATGATTGACCTTGAAATTGTTTTTATTCTTAAGTTGATTTGATATTTCATCAAGAACGTATGTTTTTTCTTCAGGCTTGATTAAATTTATCAAGCTTCCACCAGTCTGCTTTATGAAGGTCTCTTCATCTTTGAAACCAAGAAGATAGAGCAGTTCATCTGTCTGTGATACTATTTTAAGATCATCATTCAATTTAAGAACCGATTCTCCACCGAACTTTATCTGTTTGTTGTTTATCTCATCATCACTGTATTGGCTCATTAAAGAAAATATCAAACTTTTTATTAGATAGACGCCATCAATCTCTGTTATCAAAAAGGAATAATTGATATTCGTCTCTCTTAATAAATTTGGATTTGAAATGTCCTTCAATTCCAAAATTACTTGAAATAAATCATCTGTGATTGTTTTTGTTATGGTATCACCATATTCAAACGTATATGGAAGAGGTCTGCTCTTCAAATCTTTCTCTAAAAGTTCTTTGAATTCCTCTTTATTGCTGCAACTTTTATAATTTCTGAAACCGACAGAAGTTATATCTTCTGTTACGGAAGATAATACTGCATCAGCATCTCGTTCTATCAAAAAAGAATCGATTGTTGATTTTGCGAATTTTATGGCCTTTTTTACTTTTGAATTGCTCAAATTATCCTTCTTTATAAATAGCTCTATAATTCTAGTTATATGGAAAAATTGTATCACATAAGATACTGTAAATAAAGAAAAAGTAAAATTTACTTTATTTGTATCTTTCAAAACATGCAGGCCAATGCAGAAGATATTGACCAAGTAGAGATGCAGATGCTATGGAAAATAAGCCATATATGTCATGATGTTTGTGTTTTTTTATGTAGATGCAGGTGCTGTCAATCAACAACTTGCCTTGATTTTCCATGTACATGAGTAAAAAATATCAACCAAATTTATCTTTGAATATTTCAGTTCCTTCATTCATTCAGTGTCATTAAGAATCAACTCAAATCGACTTCAATATCATAATTTTGGATTGAATAATTCCATATACAGCATAACTATTTTATCTGAATCTAAAACAAAAGGATCATCTTTTAATCGGGAAATAAGATTCTCAAAATTGTCTATTTTGTATGTTTAATAACACAAAAAATAATATTTAATTTTAAGTATATATAAGTTTTAAACTCATCAGATTTCGGTAATTTCACAAAGTTGACACAAAATTACCGTAACCTTAAAGTATGTTTTAAATTTAATAATGAAATTAATTTATTGTGAAAATATAGGAGAATGACATGAAAGTATTTAGAAATACATTGATTGCAGCTTTAATTGTTGTGAGCATGGTAGCTTGCTCAAATAAAGATACTGAAGCAACAAAATCTGAAACAATTCAACGAGTTACTGCACCAACAGCATCTGTAGAACCAGCCACTGCAGAAGTAGATACTGAAGAAGCTGATGCAGATACAGGTTCTGTTGATACTACTTCTGAGGATGAAGTATCAAATGCAGTTGAATCTGCTTCTGAAGATGAAGAGACAGCAGATGTTGATACACAGGTATCAGAAAATTCAATAATCTATGTAGATGTAGATGCAACTGGCCTCAATGATGGCAGCAGTTGGGCAAACGCATTCAATGATCTGCAGGATGCAATTGCATCTTCAACCTCAGGTGATAGCATCTGGGTAGCAGATGGTACTTATTATGCAAGTACAGATGATGCAACTAAGAGCTTCTCTCTTGTTGATGGAACTGACCTATATGGTGGATTTTCTGGAACAGAGAGCTCAATAGATGAAAGAGACCTTGCTGAAAATGAAACAATTCTTTCAGGAGACTTCCTTCATACACCAGATGATGCAACAGACAATACGAACAACATCCTGTTGGCTACAAATGGAATCATCAATGGCCTCACAATCACAGGTGGATACAGTGAGAGCTTCTTCAAAATGAAGGGACCAGATGGTAATAATATGAAACCAGAGAGTGCAGATGCTCCAGTAGATCAAGAGCTTCTAGATCAAATTCAAGGGGATTCCTCTATGCCTGATATGTCCACTGAAAGTGGAGTCAATGTTGGTCACAGCAGCCCAACAGAGGTTCTATCTGGTGATGCTGAATCAACTAGAAATGGTGCTGGTATTGTTGTATGGAATGTAAGTGCTACAATTGAAAATGTTAAAATTACTGACTGTTACTCAGATAAGGGCGGCGGTATGTACATAAATGCAACAGGAAGTCTTGAGAAGCAACCTGTTTTGAACAATGTCGTATTTGAGAACTGCACAGCTGTAAGTCGTGGTGGTGCATTATCAATCGATATGTTGAGCAATCCAATCTTGATTGATTGTCAATTCTTGAACAACACATGTGAATCAAAAGGTGGAGCTCTGTATGATGACTTCAGCTGCAGTCCCAGACTTTACAACTGTCTATTTGTGGGCAATACATCTGAGGTTGCAGGAGCTATGGGAAATGATGGAACATCAAATCCAATAATTGTTAACACAACCTTCACAGAAAATGTTGCAGCAGAAGAGGGTGGTGCTCTTTATCAAGGAACAGGTGAGTACAATGATCCTGTTGTGATCAACTCTGTATTCAGTGGTAATGAAGGTGGCAATGGCCAGAGCTCCATTTTCAACTACAATGAATGCAATACTGCTGTTTACAGCAGCATCATTGAAGGTGGTTACAATGGAACAGGAGATGATATAACTGATGTAACTGCTGAATTTGATGATTCTTACAATTGTTTGACAGATTGTGAAAAAGGATTCAGCAGTGAGAATGTTGGAAACAGAAGCAGTGATGAGATAGAAAGCATCATTGAGAATCTTGAATCAATTGAAAACACACCTCTTCCAACATCTATTGCACACGAAAGTGCATCAACAGAAGTTGCAGCATCCACAGAAGTTTATGTAGCAGTTGATGGAGAGGGGGATGGAAGCAGTAAAGATCAAGCAATGAGTGACTTGCAGACTGCTATTGATATGGCTCATAACTACTATGTAGCTAATGGTGATGTGGTTAATGTATATCTAGCTGATGGTACATACTACCCTGGAACTGAGAGATCTGATTCTTTCACCTTGCTTGAAGGTGTGAACTTGATTGGTGAGAGCGAAGCTGGAACAATTCTCTCAGGTGAGATTGGTGGTCCTGATAAATCAGATAACTCATATCATGTTGTGATTGGATCTAACAATGCAAGTCTTACAGACCTAACAATTACCGGTGGTAATGCTGACGGACTTGGTACTCAGGTCTATGATAGACTTGGTGGTGGTCTGCTTAACTACCTAGCTGGTAACAGAGTGAGTCCTACATACGAACCTCTTCTTGGTTTTGACACACAATTAACAAATGTATATTTCTACAACAACAGTGCCATTGCAGGTGGTGCAACCTATACTTATTTTGGTGGTAATCCTGTATTCACTGGCTGTACATTTGATTCAAACAGTGCAGTACTTGGTGGCGCAACTTATGAAGTTGGCTCCACAGATGCCATCTACAGTGAATGTATCTTCATTGATAACAGTGCAGAGAACCAAGGTGGTTCAAGCTATGTAGATTATGGTGCTATGACTGAATTCTACAGCTGTGATTTCATATCAAATACAGCTGAAGCTGGTGGTGCATTATATGCAATAGATAGAGCATCTCAAGATATAAACAATGATACAAATTTCTCAGAGCTTGTAGATCCTTCATGGACAACTGACACTGATATCTATTCAACTGCATATTTTGATACATGTACATTTGATTCAAATACTGCATCAAATGATGGAAATGCATTATATGCAATTGAGGGAAGTTACATCAAATTGGTAAACACTGATGTAGCAGATGCTGATTGCTACATCACAGAAAATTCTCATCTGATCAGATAGATTGAAGTGATTTGAATTATTTAGGTGCATGACTTTGTCATGCACCTTCGTTGAAGAGAGGTAAACTTCAGTTATTTATTTATAAATTCCATGATTTTATTGAGAGTTATATCCTGCTGCTCCTCTCTTGTGATTGCAGCAACTCCATCGCCTTTTTGCTTTCCGTAGTTGCCAAAATATGCATGATTGCCGCCGGAAATCTCAAATTTATTTGAGACTCCATCCAATTTAGTTTGGTCCAAAACAGTATCAAAAGAACCATAGATGCAGATTGTATCAATTGGAGCATCATTCAAAGGATAGGCTGCAAGCAAGATCAGACCATCTAGATTTTCGTAGTTATCTTTCACATAACTGCTTGCCATAGCTCCACCTAAAGAGTGACCTGCAAGATACCATCTATCTATTTCTTGATGACTCTCCATTACAGTGGTTGCAGCATCTAAATCAAAGATAGCTAGGTTCAAAGGCATATCAACAAGGAAGCAAGTTATGCCTCTCTGGGAGATTTTCTCGAGAAGTGGTAAGTAAGCTGAGCTTTCAACCTTTCCACCAGGATAAAAAATCAAACCAATGCTTTCATCAGTCTGAATTGTAGAAGTCACTGTTGTGATGTTTTTATCAACTTCAATGTTATTGCTTGTTGAAATCAATGCTTTGACACTGTCATCAGATTTTGAATAGTCCAAAGTGTACATGTAGAAACCCAAAAGCAAGATGGCAATCAAGCTCAATAAAGATACAAGTATAATTTTTAATGATCGTTTTTTCATTTAATCCTCACTGATATAAAAATATAAAGAATCTAAAAGATATTCAATTGAATATTTGTAGGATAGTTTGTAGATGAAGTTTCTGACGGAACTCAATGTTTTTGTATCTTCTTTATAGCCTTGAAGTAATTTGAAAAAACTCTTTTTTTCTTTTTCTGTGGATTCTTTTTTGAAATAGCCCCACATGTGCTCAATTGTATTTATCTGCGCATTTTTGGTTATCTCACAATCAAGAGATGCTTCAATTAGATTGTAAAATTTGAGTGCATCTGGATTTGATTTGTCCTTGAGCAGAGCTCTTATTGCTTGATAGTTCTTAGTTGAATTTGACAGCACATAATATTTATATCTTGCCCACTCTCGCTCTAAATATTTTATCTTCAGATTATCGTCAATGAGATGGCTGCATTTGATTGCAGACAGATTCTTGTCCTTCACCTCGAGCATTATATCGATATCTTTATCTTTCAAATTGCTGTAGAAATCAAGAAAAGTGGATGCTTTTATATATTTGCTGTGAGCCCCATTTTTATAATTGTTTGCAGATTGAGAGTAATGAATCTTCTGCTTTCCATCATCTTGATGCCAGGTTCTGCCGCAGATTTCAAGCCATTCATACTGATTGTACTTATTATCTTTTGGAGGATTCAATCGATGGTGCAGTGTATCAAATACCACAGGGATATTAGCCTGCTCTGATATATACAGAACATCTTCAACATTGTAAGACTTATCATCATTCTCAATTATCAATCTGTTCTTTATTGATGAATCTAACTTTTTGTAGTTATCGATGAAACGTTGAATGGAGAGCTTTTTATCTCCATAGACACCACCAATGTGCAGTACCATCTTGCTTGATTTATCACAGCCAAGAGAATCTAAGAATTTTGTGTGATATCTGAGGTCCTCAATAGATTTGAGAATGACATTCTCATGAATGGAGTTTATTACAGTGTATTGGCCAGGATGCATAGAAACCCTGATTCCATTCATCTTTATAAGATTACCAAGAGTTATGAGTCTATCACTGTAAATGTCCCACCAGGGTACTGTGTTGATTGGATGAGAGGCAAGTGGAACTATATCAGAGCTGATTCTGAATACTTTTATGTTGTTTTCAATATTATAATTGATGATTTCTTCTAGAGCTTTCAGATTGCTATCAAGAATTGCAAGGAATTTTTCCTCACTGAAATTTTTTAAATAGATTGTAGATAGTTTTGTTTTTGTGCTTCCCATGTGAATGCAAGCATATCCAATTGACATAGTTGTTCCTTTTTCAAACAATCAGTTATTATCTTGTTTGTTATTTTCTTTCTTCAGTTTATCGCGTCTTTTTCTGAACTCGATAATTGGTCTGTCACCTGCAATCAGATTCTCACCAATTCCAAGGCCTGTGTATTTAGGTATCTGAGTTATAACAACTCTCTTATCTTGATTTAGTATTATCTTGCTTGAGATTCTTCCTGCAAAACCAATTGCATGTCTTATGCCCCAGACTGGCATGAAAGCTTGATAAAATCTAAGATAGATCATTGTGTTCTCATCATCTATAGGAGCAAATGCGGCAAATATTCTGACTTTCTCTGAAATTACATTTTGCCATATGTTTGGCATGATTGTTTGAAGATAATAAAGATTCTCTTCATCACCCATCTCTGAAGCAGATTTTGCTTCATTTGTTCCATCATCCTTAACATTTTTAACATACCAGGTAAGGGTGTCACCTTCCCATTTTATCTTTGGGCCATAAACAATTGTCTTACCACCTCGTCCTATTGTTGTGTGATGAACAAAAGGAAGATGCACAACATCCATCTGATTCTCAATGCATCTTGTATAATGGACTGGCCAATGGTCTTGTATTTGAGAGTAGTGGAATTTTGTTTTCAATTCATCAAAGAAAGGAAGCTCTGGTAGATTTGTCTTTCTATCTCCCCAAAAGATCCAGATGAGTCCATATCTCTCCACAGCAACATAAGAATTGACTTTGAAACGAGAATCAACCTCTTTCTTGCGGCCAAGAGCGGGAATGCATGTGACTTTTCCATCGGCTGAATATTCAAAACCATGAAAAGGACATTGAGCATGTCCATCCACAACCTTTCCTGAACTTATGGAGGCTCCTCTGTGACAGCATCTATCAAATATACATGCAATCTCATTGTTGTCATCTCTCCAAAATGCGAGTCTCTCTCCCATTCTTTTGAAACTGACAATTCCTTTTCTTGGAATTTCTTTTGAGCTCAATATTGCATACCATTGATTTCTTATCACAGAGTCCTCCTAACTTCAATTGCTAATTGAAGAATTATATTTTAAGTAAATTTTAATATTCTTTTTTTACAAATGCATAGATATCTGTAGCAAGAACAAGAGCTATACAGATCCACAATGTAACAATCACAGGTGTGTATTGGCTTTGGAACAGTGTTGTGTGTTTGATGATGATACCAATATAAGCCCAGATGATAACAAGGCCATAGAAATAATCTCTGTTCTTTAAAACTGTTAAGATACCAATAGCAGCACCTACCAATAGAATAATTATAGCCCAAATAAAGTCAGGAATTCCAAAACCATTCCAATTAACGCTTACTAAGAAAGTGGTAGCATTGGCTATTGTTGCTACTGTAATCCAACCAAAGTAAATACTGAAAGGAACTTTTACAAAAAACTTCTCTTTAGTAGTTAGATTCTCCTCTCCGATTGCATCAACTATTTTGATCAAACAGATAAGAATACCAACAATCAATGCAAGTGAGAGTATTATAATCTGATAATGCCAAGCAAGAATCCATATGCTGTTGATTATTGAAGAGATTGAAAAGAGAACACCAACTCTATTCAGTAGATCGCTGCTTATTTGATCTTCCTTGTTTATGATGCCAAG
>JBFHKM010000069.1:0-15400 GCA_041595335.1 Sphaerochaetaceae bacterium | reverse complement strand
TGGTGGTGATATCGCAGGTAGAACTCAAAACTCAATGACTCCTCAGGAATTTGATTCTCACATTCCTAAAGAATTCTGGAGAGAGGTCGTGGATAGGATGGCTGAAGAGCTTCCTGATACATTGCTTCTTGCTGAAGCTTTCTGGATGATGGAAGGATATTTTGTAAGATCTCTTGGAATGCACAGAGTTTACAACAGTGCATTCATGAACATGCTTAAAAATGAAGAGAATGAGAAATACAAAAATTCAATCAAGGCAACTCTAGAATTTGAACCTGAAATTTTAAAACGTTATGTAAACTTCATGAGCAATCCTGATGAGGAGACTGCTTTTGACCAGTTTGGTGATGGTGATAAATACTTTGGTGTCTGCACACTTCTAACCACAATGCCAGGACTTCCAATGTTTGGACATGGTCAGATAGAGGGACTCAAAGAAAAATATGGAATGGAATACAGAAAAGCATATTGGGATGAATGGCCATCTGAAGATCTGATCAAACAGCATAAGAAGAAGATCTTCCCTCTCATGAAGAAAAGATACATCTTCAGTGAAGTTGAGAACTTCCAGATTTATGACCTTGTTAACAATGGTTGTGTGAACAACTCAACATTCTGTTATTCAAATGAAGGCCATGGAGAGAAAGCTGTTGTGTTCTACAACAACCAATATGAAAGAACAGAAGGAACAATAAAAGAATCTGCACCAAAACTAAATAAAGCTAAGGGCGAGCTTGAAACAACATGCATCGCAAATAGTTTGAATTTGGTTGGCGGTCCAGATAAATTTGTAATTTATAAAGACTTCAACAATGGCCTCACATATCTACTTCCTTCCGATTGCATCATCAACAATGGATTTAAGGTCACTTTAAATGGCTTTGAGACCAAAATATATTGGGATATAGAAGAGATAACAGATATAGATGGAACCTATTATGCTCTATTCGATAAGTTGAAAGGAAAGGGTGTTGAGGACCTTGATATAGAAATCAAGTCTTTAAGATTGCAACCTATATTCAACAGACTTGGATGCTTGAGCACACCAGAATTCATAAAAAGCTTATCTGATATCATGAAAGGTAAATGCGAGACCAAAGAAGTCAGAAAAGTAATTCTTGAGATATCACAGTGCTATGCAACTCTATCCTATGCAATGAATGATGTTACAGATTATACAAGAGGAAAGGTTGGCGACATCAAGATAATTGAACCAACAGAGCTTCTGAGTGAGTTCTCTAAATTCACAGAGATCTTCAAAGAGAGCAATCTCTTGAAAAACACAGCACTTGTTATGGATGAGCTTGATATCATTGTATCAAGTATTATGTTCTTGATTCCATTTGCAAGAAAAGGTTTCACAATCAAGAAACTGAATGAATTGGAAGAGACTCTATTGGTTCCTTATTTCTATGCCATTCAACTGAAAGACAGAGGAATAACTGGAGGAAATGCAGTGCATACAATTCAAGGAGCTTCTATAGTTCTTGGTTCTCATGTTCTCATAGAAGATGAAAAACCAGAGAGCTTCAACAAGATCTTTGAAAATCAAGAGATAAGAGATTACATTCTTTGCAACGAATATAAAGGTGTCACCTATTATAAGAAAGAATCTATGCAGGAGTTGATAATATTGACAGCTCTCTCTCTTAAATTATTTGGAAACAAAAAGTTTGATATTGATAAATATGTTTCAACTTTATTGAAAAAAGAAACTATTTCTGAGTATCAACTTGATAATTTCCTAAAAAATAATTCAATATAGAGCTCAGAAGTGATGTGGAGCTCAAAATGCAATTATTATTTTGAGCTCTACAATTACAATGAAATTTTAGCTATTTGTATCTGGTAAGTGCATTTAAAATAAACTTTCATTGACTACTGTGCAATCATGAGGTAATGTAAATATATGAAAACTTGGATTATTTATTTAGTAGCAACCCTAATGGGACTATCTACAACACTATTATTAGGTCAATTTCCCGCTTATGGGACCTTCATACAAACGGCATCAAACGTTTTAATACAGTTTGGTGGTTTTGTTTTGTTCCCTATCGTTTTCTTTACTTTTGCTTCTGGCGTGGCTTCGCTTCGTAAGGACAAAATAGGAGGTAGAGTTGCAAGCTCTGCTATAATCTGGTCAATTTTACCAACTCTAATCTTAGCCATTTTAGGAAGCTTGTTCTTTGCAATAGTTCCTACTGCTTTCCCTGCAAGTTCATCAGCTGGTGCTGGAACAAGTGCAGTGATAACTTACGTGAACACTCTGATTCAATACACAAAAGATGCTTTGAACCCAGTAAATCCATTCTACACTCTGTCCTCAACACAGGGTATGATATTCCCAATAGTTTTCATCTCTTTCATCTTAGGATATTTCTTGAAACCTAATTCAGATATCATAAGACCTGCTTATGTAACAATGAATTCTTTCAGTGAAGTTATGTATAGAATGAGCAGTGCTTTTGCAATTTATGGATTTGCATTTGTTTATATAATCTCAGCTTCATTCTTCATGCAATTGCAGAGTGATGCTTCAATATTTGTAGCTCCAAGATTCTTATTCTCATTGATGGCTCTTGTTAACATTGCCCTATTTGGAATACTTCCTCTGTTCTACGCAATAGTGACAGGTTTCAAAAGCAATCCTTACAAGATCTTCTACAGAACTCTAGGTGCACAGCTTGCAGCAATGTTCAGTGGAACAATACTTTTCTCAAGCCCAATGCTCTATTCCTTAACAAGAAAGAACTGCGGTGTTCAAAAGAGAGTTGTTTCAACAACAATTCCTGTTACCTCAATGTTTGCTAAAGGTGGATCTGCAATGATCTCAACCTTCACAATTCTATCATTGATCTACGCAGCAACAGGAGCACTACCTGAGATTAAAATAGTTATGTTTATAATTCTCTGTTCATTCTTTGTTTCATTGATAAGCAGTGTATTCAATGGATATGGCGTTTTCTTCATAACTTACTTCACAATGAAGCTAGTCGGAATTGATTTAGCAAACGCAGAGATGAGTCTTGTTGGACTTCTTCCTTTACTTTGTGGTCTTGGAACTCTTCTCGACAGCTACATCAGCACACTCTGTACAACAGCAACTGGCTACTGGTTAGAAACTGAAGTGACAGTCCCTTATGCAGACATTCTTTAATACATAAATCTATTCAAGAAACCAGAACAAGGATTTGCTGAGGCATATCCTTGTTTTTCGATATAGGAACAACATGAAACACAAAAATTCAAAATATCTATTACTATTCATTCAATTCACAATCTCTCTTCTATTTGGAGGTTTTGCAATATATGCCTTCAGCATAAGCTACAACTCAGGTAATGCACTGTATAAGAATATGTTCATATACTTTCCAATCTTAATTCAAGAGATCTTCTATGCATTGATGTCCTATCAGCTGTATCAGCTTCCTGAAATGAATAAAGAAATAGATAACAAGCTCCTTCATCTTAACTTACTGCTTCTATCTTTTGATGGAATAATAATACTGCCACTTTCATCACAGTTGATAACTTTGAACATAGTCTCCCCACTGATTGTAGGAAAGATTCATCTGTTCTGCAGTCTGTCTTCAATGCTTCTATTTCTTCTTGGAGGAATATATAGCAATGAAGTTGGCTCAACAAAATATAAAATCAACACAGCTTTCTTGCTTGTTCTTTCAGCTTTTATTGTGAACTTTCAAGAAATTCCATCTCCAACATCTGCTGAATACTTCTATTCAATAGTTCCTTCAAATGGATTCATAACCTTGCTTATAATAATATCTCTGCTGGCAATCATATCTTACACGCCAAGCTATTGGAAAGACAGATCTTTTCACAACCTTGTAAGAATCATAGCTTTTGGAATCATGATATTATCTGCAACAATTCTAAGAAATTATTACACACTTCCACTCACAATAATATTCATAGCAATTGTACTTCTGATTTCATCAATCATAATGTATGTGATAAATATCAAATCATACACAATCTAATCAATGTGTGACGAAGAATAGAGGGCCTCATAGGCCCTTAATTTATGTACATGTAAAATTACACCATTTCTTTTAGAACAAAAAAACTGGCTCCGATATACCTCTCTAGAAAGATATTTCAAAGCCAGCTATTGATGTGCTGCAAGCAGCATCAGTATTATTTTAAAGTGATGATTGACTGATCATAATCTTCTGGTGGAACAAAGCCCAAGAAGTTCATGACAGTTGCAGGAATTGAACTGATTCCAAGACCTTCAACTAAAGTTTTATCATATTCACCATTGTAAGTTGGATCTGCAATGATACAAGGTACAGGGTTCAAAGAGTGTGATGTCTTAGCTTTTGGAGAACCATCAGCCTTTCTCTTAACTTCACCAGTCTTCTTATCATGTTCATACATATCATCAGCATTACCATGGTCAGCAACCAAAATCATAACACCACCAGCTGCTTCAACAGCCTTTCTGATACGACCAAGTTGTAGGTCCATAGCTTCCATGGAACAGACAACAGCTTCAAAAATACCTGTGTGTCCAACCATATCACCATTAGGGAAGTTCAATTTGATGAAATCCCATTTGTCCTCAGCAACAGCTTCAATTACTTTATCAGCAATCTCTGCACACTTCATCCAAGGTCTCTGTTCAAAAGGAACGATATCAGAAGGAACTTCAACATACTGTTCATAACCATGATCAAAGTAACCAGTTTTGTTACCATTGAAGAAATATGTAACGTGACCAAATTTTTGAGTTTCAGAAATTGAGAATGTCTTAACTTTAGATGCTACTAAGTACTCACCTAGAGTTCTATCAATTTTAGGAGGAGTTACTAGGAACTGTGCTGGTAAATGTAGATCACCATCATATTCCATCATACCTGCATACTCTACATCTGGACGACGTTTTCTATCGAATTCAGTCAACTCTTCTGCTTCAAAAGCTTTTGTAATTTCAAGAGCTCTATCACCACGGAAGTTGAATAGAATTACACTGTCACCATCTTCAATAGTTCCAACAGGTTTGCCATCTTCTGCAACTACGAAAGGAGGTAGATCTTGGTCGATTGCTCCTGTTTCTTCACGTAATTTAACAATTGCATCATGTGCAGAATCAAACTGTCTAGCTTCACCTAAAACATGTGTTTCCCAACCTTTCTTTACCATGTCCCAGTTAGCATTGTAACGGTCCATAGTGATCTGCATACGACCACCGCCTGAAGCGATTTTAGCATCAAAACCATCAGTTGAAAGTTCTTTTAAGAATTCTGCAAAAGGATCAAAATATTCCAAAGCACTCATCTCACCAACATCTCTACCATCAAGTAAAGCGTGAACTCTAACTTTTTTAACACCATCAGCCTTAGCTTGAATGATCATAGCTTTCAAAGTATCAACATGAGAGTGAACATTACCATCACTCAAAAGACCGATGAAATGCAATGTGCTATCTTTATCAACAACATTGTTTGCTAATTTCTTCCATGTCTCACCACTGAACATTTCTTTTGAATTGATTGAGTTAGCTACAAGTTTTGCACCCTGTGCGAAAACACGACCACAACCCATTGCATTGTGACCAACTTCACTGTTTCCCATATCGTCATCTGAAGGAAGACCAACAGCAACACCATGTGCTTTTAATTCTGTATGAGGGTAAGCTGCTGAAAGGCTATCTAAATTATCGAGCTGAGCAGCTTGTACTGCATCGCCTTCTTTATATTTACCAATACCAACACCATCCATGATTACAAGAACAACTGGACCCTTTCTAGAAAGTTTTCCATTTTTCTTTAATGCTTCTACCATATGTATATGCTCCTTATGATTGATTCTATTTATCGTATTATATATAAATTTATTTATTTAAACTACTGTCTACTTTGTTAATGCTGATGTTGCATTTTTAAGATAATCTTTTGCATCATCATCTACCAAATCTTTCAATTCTTCATAGACCCAACTGTGGTAAGAATTGATGAACTGCAATTCATCATCAGTCAATAAAGAAGTATCAATCAACTTCTTTTCATAAGGACACAATGTCAAAACTTCAAACTCAAAGAAACGACCAAATTCAGTTCTCTGGAAATCTTTAACTGCAATTAAATTCTCAATTCTGATTCCATGACGACCTTCTTTGTAAAGTCCAGGTTCATCGCTGAGTACCATACCATTCTTCAGATCCTGTTCTATAGCTGCAGCTGAAATTCTCTGTGGTCCTTCATGAACACAAAGTCTGTGACCAACACCATGACCTGTTCCATGATAGAAAGTCATGCCATATTGCCACATGTACTGCTTTGCCAAGATATCCAACTGATAGCCTTTTGTGTGCTCAGGGAATCTCTGACTTGCAAGAGCGATATGACCTTTAAGAACCAAAGTGTAATCTCTCTTCTGCTCTTCTGTAGCCTCACCAAATAACAGAGTTCTTGTTATATCAGTTGTACCACTTTCGTAACAACCTCCACTGTCGAGAACCATCAAACCAGAGCCTGAAACTGTCTTTGCTGTATCTTTTGATACTGCATAGTGAACTACTGCGCCATTATCTGCAAATCCTGCAATTGTGTTGAATGATAACTGAATCAGTTCTTTAGAACGTCTTCTCTGTTTCTCTAGCAATTCAGTGATTTCAAATTCATCCAACTGAGGATCATCAAAATTGATCTTTGATAAGAAGTTTACCATTGCAACACCATCAAGTAAGTGAGCTCTTCTTTCACCTTCCAATTCAACATCATTCTTAGAAGCCTTCAATAGAGTTGAAACTTCAATTTCATTTTTGATTTCTAAATCTTTAAATGCATCGATGAACAATGTGTTAACTTTATCTTCATTGATAAGAACTTTCTCACCCTTCTTAACTAAAGTTGGGATGATTGCAGCTGCATCTTCATAAGGCATGATCTCAACGTCTTTTGAAACCTCTTCAAATAGTTCTTTGCTGAATCTATTCTTATCTGTGAATAAATAAGCCTTCTCACCTGTGATGAATAAATAAGCCATGAACAGAGAGTTATATTGTACATCATCTCCACGTAAGGAAAGAATCCAAGCAATATCATCCAGAGAACCAATGAATTGGTAATTAGCTTTCTCCTGACCAAGGTAAATTCTTACCATGTTCAATTTCTGACCACGGGAGAATCCTGTTAGATCAACACCCATCTGAACTACATCTTTGCAAGGTATTGCAGGACGGTCTTCCCAAATTTCATTCAGGAAATCATCTGTAGGAACTATCTCAACATTTGAACATTTCTTTTCCATTGATTTCTTAGCACCAATCATAAGAGTGTCTGCAGAGATACCTAATTTAGAACCCTTTTCCAATTCTTTAGCAATATATTCAACAGGAGATGGATTGTTGTTGATTCCTTCTTTTATAATTGAGAAACATGTACCTTCTGTCTGTTTCTCACCTTGAATGTGGTAACGTGAGTCTACCCACAATATTGCTTTATCTTTTGTAATCAACACTGTACCAGCTGAGCCTGTGAATCCGGAGATGTACTCGCGTGTTTCCCATCTTGGACAAACATATTCACTGTTATGAGGATCTGTTCCATTGATTAAAAATGCATCAAGGCCCTCTCTTTCCATTATAGCTCTCAGTGCTGCTACCTTTTCATCTACTGTCATTATATATTGCTCCTATATTTTATTTTTTCTTTTTTTTACTTTTAACTTGTACTGTTACTTTTTTACTGTGGTGCTTCATGACCATAGCCAAAGCCACACCAGCTAATATCATCAAGAAACAGAATATCTGTCCCATACTTATATTGAGGTAAGACTGCAGCAATGCAGGATTGCTGAAATTCTTGTTCATCTGAATTATGAAACCTAGGTTGGAATCTGGTTCTCTGAAGTACTCTATGAAGAATCTGATGACTCCATATCCTATCAGGTACCAAGATAATACAAATCCAGGATACTTTCTATCAGATTTTTTACGAATTATGAACCACAGGAACAAGAATAGAACGATGCCTTCAAAAAATGCTTCATAAAGTTGTGATGGATGACGTGGGAGATTGACCATTGAACCATCGGAATATGCAATTCCAAGTTTATCTGCCATGTTTCTTACCCATTCATAGTTTGTTGAAAAGCGCTCCGCATTGGGAAAAATCATTCCAATAGAAGAGGTTGTGACTCTTCCCCAGAGCTCTGCGTTGATAAAGTTACCCATTCTTCCGAATGTATAACCTAGAGGAGCACAGGCTGCCACTATATCTGCTATTTTGAAGAAGCTTCTTTTGTACTTCTTGCTGTATATAAAAGCACCAAGAATTGCTCCAACAAGACCTCCATGATAGCTCATTCCAGGTAGTCCTATGAACTGTCCATTCTTGAATGGCCAGAAAATTAACCAAGGATGAGTCCAATAGTAAGTTGTCCCATCATAGATGAGAACACTGAAAAGTCTTGCTCCAAGAAGTAAAAAGATGATACCAAACATAAACAAAGTCTGTGTTTCATCAGCATTCATCTTTATGGCTCCTTCTTTTGCCTGTACTCTAAAAAGAGCATAAGCTGTTATAAAAGCCAGTACATACATCAGACCATACCATCGAAATGGCAGTCCCGGAATAATAGAAGCATTGATCCATGAAGGAAAAGTTGTAAATAATAACATACGTGAAAGTGTATCCTTAGAAAAAGTAGTGGTCAACTCCTTAACTTTACTGTATTATTAAAAGTATGAAGAAAACATTAAAATTAATATGTTGTCTGTTGATTTTTACTTTACCCATTTTTGCTTCAGGTTCAAAAGAACCAAAGAATGCATTAAGTGACATTCAGCCAACAACAACAGTAGTACCAACAGAACAAAAAGTTACATCAAATGATACATCAGAAGAATCTATTCAAACAATAAAGGATAATTTAAATTCTTTGTTTGCTTTATATTCTTTTATTGATACTTACTCAATAAATGATTTAGATCCTGAAAAATCCTTTGATGCAATCGCAAGTGCACTCGTAGATTCTCTCGATGATAAATATTCTGTTTATATAACAGAGGATGAGATTGCTGATTTTGAAGAGACAAACCTTGGAACATACAGTGGTATTGGATCTTATATATTGAAACTCAATCCACAGAACATTGATTTAGATGATCCTGAATCTTATATGATAAAGATAGAATCACCATTTCCTGGTGGTCCTGCAGATAGAGCTGGTCTGAGAGCAAATGATCTGATATCTCACATTGATGGTGAGGCTGTAAACAATCTTACAGGAACAGAGGCCTCAACAAAACTTAAAGGTGAGGTTGGAACAGAAGTCACTCTTACAGTGGTCAGAGGTGATAACACTTTTGATATAACTCTAAAAAGAGCTGTTATAGAAATTCCTTCAACTGTCTACGATATAATAGACAAGCACATTGGTTATCTTCAGATAAGTCAATTCATTGAATCAACTGATGATGATGCAGCAGCTGCAATTCAGGATATGATCAACAATGGAATTGATTCTTTGATAATTGATCTCAGAAATAATGGCGGTGGTGTGGTAGAGGATGCAACCAACATTGCAAATCTATTCTTAGATGGCCAGAACATTGTAACAACACAGAACAAAGAGACACTTGCAAACAACACAACAAAGACAGTATCAAGTTCAGATACATTGGTTCCTATGGACTTTCCTGTTGTAATTCTGGTAAACGGAGGAACAGCCTCATCATCAGAAATTCTCACAGGAGCTCTAAAGGACAACAATCGTGCAACTGTTATAGGTGCCCAGACCTTTGGTAAGGGTGTCATGCAGCAGATATTCTCCTTGAATAAAGCACTTGTTAAACTCACTGTGGCACATTATCTGACTCCAAATGGAACAGATATCAATGGTGTTGGAATAACTCCAGACATCATCATGGAAGACCATGAGATGACTGATGAAGAATTCACTCTCTATGAAGACATCATGAATGACAACATAATTTCAGATTATGTTGATGCAAATCCTGAGTTCACACAAGAGAATGTGGATAAATTTGTAGCACAGTATGATGATCAAGATATCTACCAACCATTCTTAAAAATTCTTGTAAGAAATGAATATCTTTATAGAATGGATTATGATGATAGACCTAAATATGATAGCGTCAATGATGAATATCTGAAGACTGCAATCGATTTTCTGGAGAAATAAATGAGACAATACGTACTTCCTTCTTCTTACGATGGAGAGAGCACTCTTACTTTAGAGAAAAAAGACAGCCAATACTTCATAAAAGTACTACGACTTAAAGTCGGCGATAAAATAGTGGCAATAAGCAATGAAGGCAAGACCTACCAACTCACACTCATTGATTTTGATAAAACCAGCTGTACTCTTTCCTCGATACCTCTGAAGTCAACAGAAGAAGGAGAGTCGACAGACTCTCTGCCTTCTTTCAGTGGGCAATATCCAAACATCCATCTGTTCCAATGCACATGCAAGGGCAAAAAGAATGATGGAATAATAAGAATGGCCACCGAGATGGGAGTCAGATCGATAACATTGGTTCAGAGCAAATACTGCATATCAAAGAAAGATAAGAAAGATAACAGCAGATATGAAACAATCATAAAAGAAGCAAAACAGCAATCAGGGTCTCCTATCCCAACTACTTTCAATGAAGTCATAAAGATTGAGGACCTACCAAAAATATGGAAAGATCCATTGATTTTCTTCCATCAAAGCAAGGTTGAGAGTCAAAAGGATCTCAAGACATTGCTCAAAGATTTTCCAATCGATAGACCAATTGGTATTCTAATTGGTTCTGAAGGTGGCTTGAGTGATGCTGAGTGTGATATGTTGATGAGAGCAGATTTCAATCCTGTTCTTCTTAAGACAAACATCCTCAGAGCTGAAACAGCTTCAATCTGTGCAATAAGTGCAGTTCACACACTTCTAACAGAGAGATAAATTCATATGAACTATTAAAAAAGGCAATCCTTTTGGGATTGCTTTTTTCATGATCAATTATCAGTTGGTCTCAACTGCTATTCAATATAATAAATGCGTAGAAATACAGGGGGAGCGATAACTTCAACTCCCCCTGTAAAAAATGAACAACAGAACTAAGTTATAAATTATTGGTATCTCAAGATACTATTTAATTTTCTCTTCAAACGAATAGTGCATATTGCAACCACCACATGATGAACAGTTTCCAGTACATCCTGAAGGTTCTTTACCATTCTTTTTATCAATGATTGCCTTAACGACAACACCAAATACAAGTGCGAAAGCACCAATTCCAATTATATAATCAACCATAAATGGCCTCCTAAAAACCGAAGATCAACCCGATGACCCTTATGCAGAGTGCAACAATATAAGCTGCTGACATCTGTATTCCGACACCGCCTAAAGTTCGTTTTACTGTTTTCAACTCTCTTTTCATGGCTCCAACGGCTGCAAAGCATGGCATACAAAGTAAGTTGAACATGATATATGCGAAACCACCACTGGTAGTTGGCATATCTCTCTTTACAGATGGTAAGGCATTTGCATCTTCCCCGGCAGCGAGAATCTCGCTGTATAAGGTATCAGCTGTTTCTACATCAAATACACCATCTTCAAATCCTGCTGCTTCTAATTCGGCAGGGTCATTTCCAAAATAATTTTCCAAATATTGGTCTGTGATATCACTGTTGTAAACCTGAGCAAATGTAGCTACAAGGTTTTCTTTAGCAATCCAACCTGTGATGATACCAACTGTTGGTCTCCATCCGTAGAATCCCAAAGGACTGAATATAGGAGATATTGCATTTCCTAAAGAGGCCATGTAAGAATCATCCATCTCACTCATCACACTCTCACCATCATTGGCAATTCTGTTCTCTCCAGTGAATGATGCTGTGTTGAAGTTGGTCAGGAACCAGATCAATATTGTCGATACAAGAATAACTGTACCAGCCTTCTTACCAAATCCTTTAACTTTTTCATATGCATGATTCCATATTGTTGTTGCGGTAGGGAATCTGTATTGTGGAAGTTCCATCAAGAAGTTTGATTGCTGACCATGATACATGAACTTGTTCATTAACAAAGATACTACAATTGCTGTAACAAAACAGATAAAATAGATTAAAAATGTAATATTTGCTGTTTGACTTGGACTGAACAGGATTGCAACAAACAATGCTATGATAGGTAGCTTTGCTCCACATGGGATGAATGCTGTGATGATAGATGTGATGTGTCTATCTTTCTCTTCATCAAGAGTTCTTGTAGCCATAATAGCTGGAACACTGCAACCAAATCCCATAAGCAATGGAATGAATGATTTTCCAGATAATCCAAAATGACGGAAGATTCTATCCAAAACAAAGGCAACACGAGCCATATATCCACTGTCTTCTAAAATAGTGAGGAACATATAAAGAACCAAAACCAAAGGCATGAAGCTCAGTACAGCACCAAGACCACCCATAACACCATCAATCATGAGGCCATAAGCCCAAGGTGATGCATTGACGATAACTCCTGCTAGAAGGCCAGTTAGCCATTCCCAAAGAGCACCAACCCATACTGCAAGAAGCTGTCCAGGACCAAGAAGACCAAGTCCAAATAGGTTATCCCCCAAACTGAACTGGAAGATTATGTACATGATCACACCAAAAATTGGTAATCCCAAGATTTTTGAAGTCAAATATTTATCTATCTTACTGCTTTTTGTATTCTCGCTTTTGATTGTAACATTCTTTTTATAGGATCTCTTAACAACCTTTGCAATCTCATCATATCTTGCATTTGCCTGACCTTCATCATCCAAATCCTTGATTTTATCATATACAGAAAGCTTATTTGGTACTATATTCTTCTCAATTGTCTCTTCAACAGCTTTGAAAAGTTCATCAACACCCTTACCAGTTTTGGCAACAATCTTAACTACTTTAACACCAAAATGTTTTTCCAATTCTTTTTCATCAATTGATTCACCACGAAGTTCTATTTCATCACTCATGTTAAGAGCAAGAACTGTAGGAACACCTGTCTCTAAAATCTGCAGAGCTAAATACAGGTTACGTTCTAGATTGGGAGATTCTATAATATCAACAACTACAGAAGGCCTCTCATTTACAATGTAATCATGAGCAATCATCTCTTCTGCGCTATAAGGAGATAAGGAATAAGTACCAGGTAGATCCAAAATGGTGTATTCTGGATGCTTTTTCCATGATCCTTCTTTCTTATCTACTGTAACACCTGGCCAGTTACCTACATGTTGTTTAGATCCCGTTAAGAAATTGAATAGTGTTGTTTTCCCGCAATTCGGGTTACCTGCCAATGCAATGGTATTTTTCTTCATAATATTAAAACCTCTTGAAAATATTAGTGAGTATGTTATTAGTTAGCTTACACTAACTCCAAAAGCAAAAAAAACGAATTCTTTATAAGTAGCTTGTGATAACTTTTATATCGAATTTTTAGATTGTTTATTCTATGTTTATAGATTTTGCTTCAGATTTACGTAGGCTCAAATTATAGCCTCTCAATTCAATTTCAAGAGGGTCACCCATTGGAGCCACTTTGATCAATTTGATCTGCACTCCAGTAGTTATTCCCATATCAAGAAGTCGTTTTCTAACAACGCCTTGGTTTTCGAAAGATAGAACTTTACCACTCTCTCCAATACTTAAATCCAACAAATTCTTCATTTATTGCTCCTATAGATATTATTTTTATATTACTTGTATTAAATGTGCTAGGCCTTTATTCAAAGCGAAGCGGGTGTTTTGAACTTCAATAATCAATCCAGCATTGGTGATGTCAATTATTTTGATATTTCTACCAGGAACTATACCCATAGACATGAAACGGTCTTTATATTTATTACCAGCGGAAAAAGAAACGACTTGTTTTACTTCACCTGGGTTAACATATGATAATGGCATATTTGAATCTCCTGTTATACTTATCTAACTTTCAAACGTATGTTACCCAACACTAATCTTTTTGTCAATATTTTTTTATTAAATAAATTTCATTTTTTACAGATGCGTAATATATCTTTATATCTGATAGATTTCTGTAGCACCCTAAAAATACTCAATAAAAATTAATTACACCCGTGTAAAATAAAAATTATTAACTTTTTTATCTGCTTGTGGATAACTTGTGGATAACTTTTTAAAACCCTACAAAGTAAGTTCTATATAAAAGTTATATATACTTATATAACTATACTATAACAACTTACAGATATATTTTATAATTGCTTTATAGATAAGGAAATAATCAAAATTACACTGTAATAATAATGATTATTGATAGGAGTTTATTTCTTGTAAGGAAAGAATTTAGACTGACATTTTTTGCTTGTGGATAACTTGTGGATAACTTTTTTTAATTTGATAAATATAAAGGCATTTATTTTTCACTATTCATATAATCACTTAAAATATATATACCTAATTTGAGCCATTTTTTAGAACATACTCTATTTTTTAGTACTATTTTCTAAATTATTGGAAGAATCTTTTCATGTTTAAACTAACTCATAAAAACAGTGGTTATTTTCAGATATTTGAAATTCTAGTGATATCAATGTTTATACCTTTGAGCTTTTGCTCGAGATTTTCATATCCTCTTTCAATCTGATATATATTTTCAATCACGCTTGTTCCTTTAGAACAGGCTGCTGCAATTATCAGAGCCATTCCAGCTCTAACATCAGGACTGCTGACTCTAGCACCATTCAACTTACTTGGACCATTGATAACAGCTCTATGGGGATCACATAAAATAATATCGGCATTCATTCTGATCAACCAATCTACAAAGTACATTCTTGATTCAAACATCTTCTCATGCATGAGAATCGTACCTTCCATCTGGGTGGCAGTGACAGTCATAATTGATAGAAGATCAGCAGGGAATCCTGGCCAAGGTGCATCATCTATTTTATTTGTCATGTTGTTGAAGCTCTTCTTTATGACTCTATCCTGTTTTGAGGAGACAAAAACACTTCCATCTTCTCTGATCACAATATCAATTCCAAGTTTGCAGAATGCAGATTCAATGACTCTTATTGATTGATAATCTACATTCTTCAGAACAATCTCACCTTTTGTTGCTGCAGCAAGACCAATATAAGAGCCAGCTTCCATATAATCGCAGCCCAAAGTATAGGTGCAACCTCTGAAAGTTTTTGTACCTTTTATTGTGAGTAAGTTGGAACCAATTCCTTTTATATCACATCCCATGAGATTGAGCATGTTGCAGAGATCTTGAACATGTGGCTCGCATGCAGCGTTTCTTAGTATGGTGCACCCATCTATGGAAGAAGCCAGCATGATTATATTCTCTGTTGCAGTGACACTTGCTTCCTCAAGGAAGATATCAGAGGGAACAAGCCTGTCGTATCTAACACTCAGAGTGCCTT
>JBFHKM010000068.1:0-15403 GCA_041595335.1 Sphaerochaetaceae bacterium | reverse complement strand
CTCTGACTCAGATTAGAGAATAACCTATATTTATTCGCCTAATTACCAACCGAGGTTGTTTCAAAAGACAATAAATAATATGTATCGTCGTCTGGATTTTCAATGAATATTTAAAAAAGTAAAATTATTTGATATACAAATAAGAATTATAAAAACAATTGTACATAAAAAATTAGACTGCTCACAATTATTGGAACAGTCGAATTTTTAATTAAAAAAATAAGTTAGAATCGATATATGCTCTATCTCTAAAAAAAATATTACTATTTATTTTTGATCATCACCGGTATTATATAATTGTTCATTCAATCTGTCAATTATTGATTTTACCAATCTATAAGATTGTATAATAAATCGATTGTCACTTTTTCTATAAATAAAAATATCTTTTTCTCTGACCATCCTAATATCAAATAATTGTTTGAGTTCTGACATACAATTTTCTTTTATTTTGTCACTCGTTACTATTTTATTGTACAAAATTATTATTACAACAATATCATTGACAACACAGTATTTTAACTTATCTTTTTGAGCATCTGTAAGTTTGATAGACAATAAAGACAATTCAGTTAATAATTGAAAATTCAATTCTTCATTTTTTCTTTTCAAAGAATTTAATATACAACTATTATGAGCACAAGCATTTCTTATTATACGTACAGACCATAAAAAATGTTCTATTTGTTTTGTATATCTTTTATTTTCTTTTGTAGCATTATTACTATAATAAAACTCATAAATATTTATAAAATTTTTAAAACTTAACGTTTCAATCAAAGACCACACAGGAATATTTGGATAACTTTTTTTTAATATTGCTGAACTATAATCATCTTTTGTTTGGCTTACTTTGCTTTTAACAGATTCAAAGACATTTGGGTATTTTAAAAAAAAGCATTTAACTATATCATATCCGTCTTCTTCTGAATTTTCAGAAATATCATTTAATAAATTTAGCTTTAACTGATGCTCTATTGTCAAACACATCTTAAAAAGGATTCTTCTTAAGTATAAATCAATTTTTGATAATTCTACTAATTGCGTATAATCTAATTTCCAATATTTCCCATCTTTTTTGTTTTTATCAAATAATTTTGCATATGATTTTAATTTGAAGAAATATGTACTATTTTGTAGAAAAAATTTTGCCTCTTTCTCTTCTTCTTTGTTTTTAAAGGATATATTTTTAGTATATTTCATATAAGTAATTTGTTCATCAATGGTCAACTTTTTTTTCATTAGTTAAAATTCCTTTTATTATAGTCACTTGATTATTTTATCATATAAACAAAGAAAACAACAAAATTATTAGGTAAAAATGTATATTTTAACTTCAAAATTATTTATATCTGTATATTGAAATATACCATATTACATTATACCAAAATACTAAATTAAAAGAGCCAGAGATTTTTAGTCTCTGACTCAGATTAGAGAATAACCTATATATTATTCGCCTAATTACCAACCGAGGTTGTTTCAAAAGGCATTAAATAATATGTATCGTCGTCTGGATTTTCGATGAATGCTGGAACGGAGAATACAATCATTTCCTTATCAAAAGGAATCTTGATCTTTCTCTCCAATTCTATTTCATTCCATTGAGCATCAGTGTATGTAACTTTGATTTTGTGACTCTGTCCTGTAACAACAGCCACATCTCTATCACGTTTCACAAGTTCTACTGAATCTTGCTTATCAACCTTTACCTCAACCATATCCAATGCTTTATATTCTTGACCTTGAACTGTTACAGTCTTATCGTCAAGCAATATGGAGTGCTGTCTGCCAATTCTAAGCATTGCAAAAGCAAGGAGAAGAATGACAACCAAGGCACTGATTCTTACAATTGTACGTCTAGTCATTGTTGTAACCCTCCTGCTCTGTTTCAAGCAATTGAGCTGAATCATTTGCCTCTCTCTTCTTTCTCATTTCATAGAGAACAAGAGATAGAGTGATTACACCATATGATACGAATACTCTGAAGTACTCACCAAGCTGTGCCTGTCCAATGAGGTTCTTACCTGCCATAGGAGATACTATGAACATCAAGTGGAACAATATTACACCTAAGAATACATTTGGAATTGATGCCTTGTTTACACTTGCACCACCAACCAATATAGCAGCAATACTGAACATACCAATCTGTGTGTGTGAGTTATAGGTATTTAGAGTACCCATGTTCTGTAAATAAAGAACCATACCAAAACCAGCAAGTACTGTAGATAAAACAATTGATACAACTCTTGTGTGCTCAACTTTTATACCAGCAGCAGATGATACTTCAAGATCTTGTCCAACAGCTCTCATGTCCTGTCCAAGTTTTGTTTTTCTGAACCAAACTATGAATACACATGCAACTGCAATAACAAGGAATGTTGCAACAGGAACACTGACTCCAGAAATTCTGACTTTGATTAAGTCATCAAGACTACGTCTGATTCCAATTAGATTTACTGTATTTCTTATTCCGTATCCTCTAGGAAGAACAAGAGCTTTGTTCTTGATTGGAATAATAGGTCCCATAGCGTATAGAACAAACAGTTGATAGACACCATTCATGAAGAAACCAATGATGTAAGATGTTACCATCTCACGACCTTTAGCTTTATTCAGAATTCTACCACATATGGTTCCAAGTATTATTGAAAAAGGAACAGATAGTATGCATGCCAATACCATTGCAGGTATTCCAACAACACTCCAGTCTGTTACAAAAATCAAAGCAATCTCACCAGCCATAGCACCAAGTGTCATACCGAAGTTAAGACCCATACCAGCCATGATAGGGATGAGCAAACTCAATATCAAGAATGAGTTACGAGATATTCTGACGATTATCTCACCGATCAAATAGTTTGCACTGTATCCACTTAGAGGAATACCAAATGCACAGATTATTACAAACATCACTGTAACAAGATTGTTTCTAAATAATTTTATAAAAGTTTCTTTAGTTATTTTCATTATCTTGTTGCCTCCGTCTTACGAGTCAATGCGTATAGAATCATACCATTTGAAACGATAATTCTAATTACCTCACTCATATCAGTCTGGATTGCAGAGTTCATAACAGATGGTGTCATTGTCAATATTCCTTGGAAAAGGAATGTTCCAATAATTACATTGGGTATGGATGCTTTGTTGACACTTGCTCCACCAATCAAGATAGCAGAAACAGCTGGAAGAGCCATGAAGAATGGTCCCATGTAAAGCTGAATAAATCCAAAACTCTGTTGATAGACAAGAATACCAATAGCACCAAGCCAAGTAGACATAATTACAGATAGAATACGAATCTTATCAATATTGATACCACTTGCTTTAGCAAATATTGGGTTTGAACCAACAGCAGTCATAGCTGTACCTTTCTTTGTATGAAGGAATGCCCATACCAAGAAAGCTAGCAGTGCAAAGAATAAAATCATTCCGGTAGGAAATGTAAAGTGATCTCCAATTGGAATTGCTAAAAAGTCATTTAAAATATGTAAGTAGTAGCCTTCTGTTGAGATTGTTGTTCTCAGACCCTTACCTTCAAATCCCCAAACCATTGTAGGATTGGAATAAGGCAACAGGAGCCACATCATACACATGAATGCAACAGATGAAAAACCAACATAAGTTGCAATCATCATCTCTCCACCTTTAACTTTGTTCAAAAGTTTGCCATATCCCCATCCAAAGAGAAGAGCAAAAGGTGTTGCAAATACAATTGCCATAGCAAAACTTGAAGCACCAACAAATTCAAACTGAAGTGACAATGTTGCACCAAGTAGACCTGCGATGATTCCTAAAGGCAATCCAAAATTCAAACCACAGCCACTATGAATCATAGGAACCATAGCCAGTACCAATATACAGTTCATTCCAAATCTATTGATTGTATCGGACAGAGATGTACTGACACTTACACCTACAAAAGGAGCTACAATAAATAAAAATAGCAAGAACATACCAATGATAATTCGAGGCCATCCAAATCTGGAAATGAACTCATCATATCTTTCTTTCATCGTTAATTTTTCCATTAATCTTCTACCTTCTCACCGACCATCAACAGACCGAAGTCTTCGCTTGGATCAGTTGCTGGCAATATACCTGCAACCTTACCATCTGTTATAATCGCTACGCGGTCACATATTGATCTGAGCTCTTCTAATTCAGAAGATACCATAACAATAGTAGTTCCAGCTTCTTGGTTGTATTTTCTAAGGGCCTGCAAAACAAGAGCTTTTGCACCGATATCAATACCACGAGTAGGTTCTGCAACAAAAAGAAGTTTTGGCTCAAGAGCAAATGCTTTAGCCAAACAGATCTTCTGCTGATTACCTCCACTGAGTTCCTTTGCTTTCTGTTTTGTTGATATACATTTTATCTGAAGGGATTCAACATATTCATTTGTTGCCTTCTCAATGGCTTCTGTATCTCTCCATGAAAACAGTCCTTTAAAATATTTTTTCAAATATTTATTATTAACTTGCATTGCAGAGAATGATACATTCCATTCAAGAGTTTCATCTAAAAGTAGTCCAACACCACGTCTATCTTCCGATACGAAAGCAAGACCAGCGTCCAATAAAGATTTAGGATTGTTCAAAAGAAGTTCTTTTCCTTCAAACGTGAGCTTACCACCGGATGTGTAGAGTCCCATAACACCATTAGGAATACCAAGTTTACCTTGGCCTGCCATTCCACCGATACCTATGATCTCACCTTTTTTGACATCCAGATTTATATCTCTTACAGTCTCTCCAGGCATATCTACCCAAAGATTTTCAATACTGAGTACAGTTTCTTTTCCACTGTAATCGAAAGTTCTGTGTTCTATTTCAGTTTTAACCGATCGTCCAACCATCCATTTAGCAATGTCTTGGACCTTAACACCTTTAGCTGGTGTGTGTTTGATTATAAGACCATCTCTCATAACCATCATGTTATCACATACATCAATTATCTCTTGAAGTCTGTGACTGATGAATATGATTGCAATTCCACGTTTGCTAAGCTTTCGCATTGCAACCAAAAGGCTATTTGCCTCCTGTTCGCTTAGAACTGCTGTAGGTTCATCAAGAACCAAAAGTCTGATTCCTTGATTCTCACCTTTCCCTGCCTTACTTAACTCACGTGCAATTTCTGTAAATTGCATGTGACCAACAGGCATGGAAGAAACTTTCATGCTTGAATCTAATTCAACGTCTAATTTTAATATAGCTTTGTCAGCTAATTCTGTCATTTTTTCACGATCTATTGAGTCCATTCGGTCTCCGAATAAATCGCTTACTATTGATTTTTTTACTGGTTCGCGGTTCAAAAGAATGTTTTCAGCGGCTGTAAAATTTGGTAAAAGAGAGAACTCTTGATGTACCATTCCTATGCCTTTATCTAAAGCGTCGAGAGGTGTTGTAAAATTAACCTCTTCACCATCAATAATAACTTTTCCGCCGTAACCACCAGTTGCTTGGATTTCATCCATGCCAAAAAGAATTTTCATTAAAGTACTTTTTCCGGCACCATTTTCTCCTACCAATCCTAAAATTTCACCTTCTCTAACAGTAAAATTTATATCGGACAGTACTTGGTTGCCTGAGAAGTCTTTACTGATGTTTCTCATCTCCAATAAAACATCATTTTCTTCACTCATTGGTTATCCTCTATGTTTAATGCAAGAAATTGCAAAGGCATGTATACAAGCCTTTGCAACTCCTAATAACGATTTTTATAAGTATTTATTATTTTACTGTATAATATTTTTCTGGAATTTCTAATTCAGGAGTACCCATGTATCCTTTACCCATAATATAAGTATCTTGATAAATCAATACAAAGTTCTTTGTTTTGATACCAGTGTTTGAATCAGTGTAGAATGCACCATTCCATTTAGCATCACCAGTGTACTTAGAATAAGCTCTCATGATATCAGAAAGTTTGATTAATTCACTTTCACCATTCAATACGTTGATTGCATGTTGACCAAGACCAGCTGTAGTTGTGTAACCATAACTGTAAGCCCATGTACCAAATCTACCAGCACCACCATCTTCAACAATAGTTGATTCAACCTTCTTCAAGATTGCAGGGAAGTTACCAGATTCTTCTGAAAGGTCAATACCCAATGCTCCAGGATAACCCATCAATGGAGATGGAAGGTCAGCTTCAATGAAGTAACCACCATATTGCATCAACTGTTTCAATAAAGGTTCTGTATGTGCATCGTTAGTACAGAAGAATGCTGTATTCTGTCCGTATTTCTCTACCCATGCTGGAACTTTTTCTAAGATATATTGTTGAGCACCTGCAACACCAACATCACTTGTTGGATCTGGAGCTGTTTCAAATACAAACTTCATACCTAAATCATTACATGTTTCTTCCATGATAGCAGCACGACGTGATAGAGTTTCATAACTCATATGACGAGGGAATGAGATGTGAACGAATGTATCACAACCCAATTCATAAGCTGTATGGATGATTAAGTAACCACGAGATACAAAGTCATTATTAACTACTAAATCAGCAGCTGATGAGATAACACCTGGATCTTCGTGAGATTCACCAGCGATACATAATACGTCTGGTCTCTTGTCTTTTACACGACGGAAAGCTTCTGTTGTACCAGGAATACTCTGGTTAACGATGATAGCTTTGATCATTGGATCATCTGCCAAACCTGAAATAACAGAAATTGTTGTTTCAGCTTCGTCCATGAAGTTATCAGGGTAAGTTACGTGTTGAATCATACCGCCATCTTCAACTGAACCATATTCGGCAATTAAAGCCTCTGCACCACGAAGGTCATCTTCTGACTGTGATACAGTACCAGTAACAACACCAATGTGGAAATCATTTTTTTCCATAGTAGTGCTTTCTGCTGCAACTTCTTTAGTACCATTAGCAAACAAGCCAAAGGTAACCATTGTGCAAACTAAAAGTAATGCAAAAATTTTTTTCATAAATCTCTCTCCTAATCGATTTTTTCTATATTTTACAATGATTTTGTTCAGAATACAATATTGATATGCAATAAGTGCATAGGTATACATAATATATGCATTTTATATTATCCGTAATTATTTTTTGATTCTTTTAGTTTAATGGGGGTTTGTGAACATGTATTTTTATGTATTTCTCAATAATTAGCTCAAGTTGGCATGCTTATAATATTTTAAAAATAGATAGCATATGTTATTATAGTAAAATATTTATCAAAAAACGTATAGATAATAACAGTATAAGGTTAACTTATTTTAAGTAAAACCAAATTTAATCAAAAATAATATATCTATTTTGTACTATTTATCATAATTTTGTTTTATTAATTTGCTAAAAACATCTCCAATTGCTGCTACTTCATTAAAAAATAACATCATTTTTTTGAGAAATATCTGCATTATAGATGGATCTCGTTAGAATTGGCTATTTCAGAGACCAAAATACAGGATAAATTCATCATACATCTCTCAAAAAAAAAGAAGATTGCAAGACATGATTTATGATTTTATTTTATTGATACTGTATATCATTAAGTTTTATTATACTAATTATTTGTTAAATATCAGTTATTTCTTATTGAATGAACTGTAGATATATCAACATGCCTCAAAATAGGCTTTTATTATCATGAAAGATAATAAACAGACATGAAATTTGTGCTATATACATATATACATATTTAAAAACCGTGGTATCATACAATATAAGTTTCAAACTACTTATGATTTTTATAGATTCAGGAGCATGCAAGATGAAAGTAACAATTGCAACAGATTCTTTTAAAGGAAGTGCAACTTCAATGGAAGTGGCAGAAGCCATAGAAAGAGGTATTCATAGAGTAAACAAAGAGATTATCTGTGATAAATATCCAGTTGCCGATGGTGGTGAAGGTCTAATTGATACACTCAGACAAGAAAATGATGAGATTGTAAATATTGAGGTTCATGGTCCTTTATTTGAAAAATGCAATGCCTATTATTTGAAGAGAGATAATATGGCTGTTATTGAAATGGCTGCAGCAAGTGGTCTTCCACTGGTTCCAGAAGATAAAAGAAATCCTTTAAACACAACAACACTTGGGACTGGCGAATTGATGCTGCATGCATTGGAAAACGGCTGCACCGATTTGATCATCGGTATTGGTGGCAGTGCAACCAACGATGGAGGCATTGGACTTCTCTCAGCTCTGGGTGCTAAATTCTTAAACGAAAATAAAAAAGTCTTGACACCAGATGGTAAAGCACTTAAAGATATAAGAGAAGTAGATTTATCTGGCATGTCCAGTTTGTTGAACAATGCAAACATAAGAGTTGCATGTGATGTAGACAATCCTTTATGTGGAGAGAATGGTTGCAGTGCAATTTATGGTCCTCAAAAAGGTGCTACAAAGCAAATAGTAAGTGACATGGATGGATGGTTGTGCAATCTGTCTAAAATTTCTAATAAAGAAGACGTTGCTCAACTTGCAGGTGCAGGTGCAGCTGGTGGTCTTGGTTTTGCTTTGAAAGGCTTCTGCGGTGCAGAACTCGAAAGTGGAATAACCCTTGTTCTTGATTTGATTGGTATTGGTGAATCTTTAAAAGATTCTTCTTTGGTTATCACAGGAGAAGGTAAAATTGATGGACAGAGTGTCAGAGGTAAGGTTCCAGTTGGAGTTGCCTCCCTCGCTGCTAAATATAACTTACCTGTTATTGCAATGGCAGGTGATATTGGCTCCGGTACAGAAGTTTTATATGAACATGGACTATCTGCAATAGTGAGCACAACAAATGCTGCAATGCCTCTAGCAAAAGCTATGGCAAGATCCTTGGAGCTAACAGAAGATGCTGCATTCAGAACTTGGCATCTGATCGAGATGGCTCAAAAAATCAAATAAGTAATTAATTAAGTTAAAAATGGATATATTCAATATTACATCACAATAGGTATTGTTTATATCCTAAAAAAATACATTCACAAAAGAGAGGAACTGTAAAATGAGTGGTATAGCTTTAATAATCACGTTCGTAATTGCTATTGTCATAATGATTCTTGCAATTTCAAAATGGAAAATTCATCCATTCCTAGCAATCATGGGAATATCTCTAATATTAGCTATTGTAGCTGGTATTCCACTGAGCGAAATTCCAGGCCTAATTGGTACAGGATTTTCAGGAACTTTCAAATCCATCGGTATAGTAATTATATTGGGTGCATTGATTGGTACAATTCTTGAAAAAACAGGTGCTGCTTTAAAACTAGCTGAAATGGTAGCAAGATTGGTTGGTCCAAAACATCCAGATTTAGCTATGGAAATCATGGGTTGGGTTGTATCAATCCCTGTATTCTGTGATTCAGGTTTTGTTATCTTAGATCCAATTCGTAAGGCTCTGACTCAAAAGACTCACTATTCATCAGTTGCTATGACAATGTGTTTGAGTGCTGGTCTTTATGTAGCTCACGTATTCATTCCACCAACACCAGGTCCAATTGCTGCTGCAGGTACCCTAGGTATTGGTAACAACATAATCGGCGTCATCGGAATGGGTGCTCTTGTATCAATTCCTGTACTTATTGCTGCTTATTTCTTTGCAAATAAAGTAGGTAAAAAAGTAAAGAGCAGTGAAGATTTAGAAGAGGACAATGGCCCATCTTATGAAGATTTACTCAATTCTTTCACCTCTCTTCCTTCAGGATTTTCTAGTATAGCTCCTATTCTAATTCCTATCCTATGTATGGCAGTTGGTTCCTTTGCATCAATGTTTGGTACATCTGGAGCTCTAGGTGAGATCCTAAACTTCATTGGTACTCCTATCATAGCTTTGACAATTGGTCTTTTCTTTGCTATCGGTCTTCTAGTCAGTTCAGGTAAAATGAGTGAGTTCAATGAAATGACTGGCGATACTTTAAAGATTGTTGGACCAATTCTATTTATCACAGCTGCTGGTGGTGTTTTAGGTAAGACCATTGCAGGTGCTGGATTTGTTGAATATATGAAAGCTAATGCTGAAGTATTGGCTGCAGTTGGTATCTTCTTCCCATTCATCGTTTCTGCAATTCTAAAGAGTGCTCAAGGTTCATCAACAGTTGCTATCACAACTACTGCTGGTATCATGGGTTCTGTTTTAGATTCAGGTTCTATGATGAACTTATTGGGCTTGAACAGTTCAATGGCTGCAGTTCTGACTGTACTTGCAATTGGTGCAGGTGCTATGACAGTATCTCATGCCAATGATTCTTATTTCTGGGTTGTTACAAACTTCGGTGGTCTTACACCTGAAGATGGTTACAAAACTCAAACTTCAATGACTCTTGTGATGGGTGTTGTTGCAATATTGTTCATCTGGATTCTTTCATTATTCTTGATCTAATTTAGATATCAAAACAATCATACGAGTCCTTTCTTATTTGATTCAATCAAATAGGAAGGGCTTTTTTTATTTCATTTGGGGTTCAATTATAAGAATTGTGTTATCATCATTGAAATCATCAGAACAGACAAACAGCTCAATAATTACAGGAGATCCCTCAATTATCGAACAAAACACATCAAAAACACAAAGATTTTTAATTCACTGCTGAGATATAGGTACAGAATAAAACAAAACACGTAACAGTTATCAAGTATATTCCATATGGGGTTAGTAATTAACTTTACATAATTTTTATAAAAAGTCACAAAAAAATCTTGCAAATATTTTTTACTTAATAGCCCAAATAAACACTAAGTTATAAAAACTGACTATTAAAGTATATTATTGAGCCTCTTTATAACTCAAGTGTAAAAAATATAGAGCTTTAGAAAATTACCCAATTTCTCTTTTCTTGACTTATTCAGTAGCCCGTATTACTCTTTTTGTGAGGGTATAAATATGATCAGTATTACTTACATATGGCTTATTATAGCTCTAGTATGTTTTGTACTTGAGCTGCTGACTCCAACGTTCTCATTCTTATCTGTAACGTTCGGGGCTTTGTTTGCATGGCTCTTCTCCCTGTTTACGGATAACCTTGTTATCCAATTAATAGTTTTCTTAGTAGCTTTTGCAATCTTCTTTATTAAACTGAGACCTTTGATTTATAAACATAGTCCAAAGGCAAAATTCAACAGTGATTCTTTAGTCGGAAAAGTTGAATTTGCAGCCACTCCTATTACCGTAGAATCGGGAACAATCAGGATGGATGGAACTGTATGGCAAGCTAGATGCATCGATGAAGAATGCACCATAGAAAAAGGTTCAAAAGTTGTAATCAATAAAATAGACGGTAACAAATTAGTTGTTACAAAGGTGGTTGAATAATGAATATATTTTTAATTGTAGTTGTAGTAATTATAGTCCTTGCTCTCTTCATGGGAATTCGAATTGTCCCAGAAGCAAAAGCATTGATTGTTGAAAGACTTGGTAAATATCACAAGACACTTTCAAGTGGTTTCAATATCATAGTTCCGTTCCTAGATAAGGCAAGAACTGTTCCTGAATTGAAGCCTACAGTAAATAAGACAACTGGTGAGACCAGATTGCTTATTGCAAACACTCGTTTCATTGATTTGAGAGAGCAGGTTCTAGATTATCCAAAGCAGAATGTTATTACAAAGGATAACGTAACTGTTGCAATCGATGCAGTTATTTATTTCCAAGTAACAGATCCTAAAAAATCAATATATGAAATTGTGAACTATCCAATGGCAATTGAGAAGTTAACTCAGACAACTCTTCGTAACGTAATCGGTGAGTTGGAACTTGATGAGACTTTAACAAGCCGTGATACCATCAACAGCAAGCTTCAAGCTATCTTAGATGAAGCTACTGATAAATGGGGAATCAAAGTTAACAGAGTTGAACTTCAAGATATCATTCCACCTGAAGACATCAAAAAACAGATGGAAAAACAGATGGGTGCAGAAAGAGAGAAGAGAGCATCTATTCTCTATGCTGAAGGTCAAAAGCAATCTGCTATCTTGCAGGCTGAAGGTGTAAAACAGGCATTGATCAACCGTGCAGAAGGTGACAAACAGGCATCTATCCTCAGAGCACAAGGTGAAGCTAAGGCTATTGAGGCAGTTAAGGGTGCTCTTGATTCAACAGAAGGCTACATGCAGTATTTGATTGCCATGCGTTACATCGATACATTCAAAGATATGTCCAGTGGTAAAGATAACAAGCTTATCTACATGCCATATGAGACAAGCGGTGTATTGAGCAGCTTGGGCGGAATCAAAGATATGTTCGTAGAAAAAAGTGCTCCAATGGTAAGATAATCTCGATTATCAAAATTGTTAAAGCGCAATATGAAAAAGGAGCTTTCTTATGTAGCTCCTTTTTCTATCCCCTCTTATTACCAAAAAACCGGTAAGATGTGTACTATTCGTAAATTTTTATAGTATTTTGTCATACTTTTAAATCAATACTTTACTGTTATAAGGTTTTGCTCTAAGTTATAAATAATCATGAAAGCAAGTACAAAATTAATGACCTCCGGGTCAATTAGCAAAAATATCATTACTTTTGCTATACCCATTTTTTTAGGAAGTTTATTTCAACAGCTATATAATGCAGTGGATTCTGTCGTCGTAGGAAACTTTGTCGGAAAAGAAGCTCTAGCTGCAGTTACTTCATGTGGTCCATTAATCTTTTTATTGGTTGGACTTTTTGTTGGAACATTCGTAGGTGCCGGTGTTGTTATTTCAAAATACTTTGGCGCAGGAAATATGGAGAAGGTCAAATTGGCCATTCATACATCAGTGGCCTTTGCTCTTTTAAGCAGTGTGATTCTGACTGTAGCTGGTTATTTTTCAACTCCTTTAATTTTAAAACTCATGGGCACTCCTGATAGTGTTTACCCTCTATCAAAAACCTACATTCAGATATTCTTCCTCGGAATAACTTCATTGATCATGTTCAACAGTGCTTCAGGTATTCTTCAGGCAATGGGAGACAGCACTCACCCTCTATATTTCTTGATGACTGCATCTATTTTGAACATCATTCTAGATCTTGTATTTGTTATTGGACTTGATATGGGTGTTGCAGGTGTTGCTCTTGGTACCGTAATCGGACAGACAGTGAGTGCACTGCTATCTTATAGGATTCTTCTGAATACAGATGAGGCCTACAAGGTAACAATCAAGGACATCAAATTTGATAAAGAGATTCTCAAACAGATTCTGCAAGTTGGTGTTCCATCAGGACTTCAAAACTCAGTAATTTCAATTGCAAATGTATTTGTTCAGGCCAGTGTTAACTCATTTGGAGATATAGCAATGGCTGGTAATGGTGCTTTCTTAAGAATACAAGGATTTGTATTCATTCCAATTACAAGTTTCGCTCTTTCTCTCACAACTTTCACAAGCCAGAACCTAGGTGCTCTTGAATATGATCGTGTTAAGAAGGGTGCTAAATTTGGCATCATTACAGCAATGATACTTTCTGAAACAATTGGTGTGTTGCTTCTTATATTTGCAGCCCCTCTTATATCGTTGTTCAGTCAGGATACTGAAGTAATAGCAGTTGGTGTTTTGAAATCATTCTATTCATGTCCATTCCTATTCTTTATGGCACTATCCCATGTGATGGCAGGTGTTTATAGAGGTGCTGGTAAATCAATTGTCCCTATGGCAGTAATGTTCATAATATGGTGTCTTTTCAGAGTATCATTCATCGTCGTTGCACTTAGTATCCATCGTGATATAAGAATTCTATTTGCAGCATATCCACTGACTTGGTTCATGAGTGCTGTTGTGTTTGTAATATACTATTTCAAAGTCGATTGGATGGGCATAAAAAAGAACCAGCTGATGAAATACTAATATTTAGCAAATTCAACTATTTGTTTATCATTTTGTAATATAATCTTAAATTATATTTACTGTTTTCATCTGTTGATTTATTCTTTAAAGATATGATTAAAGATAGAAAAAAATTGATGACAGATGGATCTATCAGTAAGAACATAATAACATTTGCCATTCCAATTTTCTTAGGCACAATATTTCAAGAACTGTACAATGTTGTAGATTCAGTTGTTGTCGGTAAATTTGTCAACAAAGAAGCACTGGCAGCTGTCACTTCAAGTGGCTCTCTTTGCAATATGTTGGTTGGTCTTTTTATGGGAACTTTTGTTGGTGCCGGTGTTGTCATCTCTAAATACTATGGTGCTGATGATATCAAGAGTGTTCGAAAAGCAATTCATACATCCATAGCCTTTGCCTTGCTCAGCAGCATATTACTTACAGGACTTGGATACTATCTGACCCCGCAAATTCTTCTACTCATGAATACTCCAGAAACTGTTTATGAAGGTGCAAAAGCCTATGTTCAGATATATTTTCTGGGGATTGGATCTCTTGTTATGTACAACTGCTCTGCAGGTATATTGAGAGCTCTTGGAGACAGCAGACATCCTCTTTACTTTCTTATCATCTCTTCGATACTAAACATAATAGTAGACCTAATTCTTGTTATAGTGTTTCATTTTGGGGTAAAAGGCGTGGCATATGCCACCATTTTTGGTCAAACAGTCAGTGCCATACTTGCTTATAGAATATTGCTTACCACAGATGATATCTACAAAGTGAACATAAAAGAGATATCTTTTGATAAGAAAATCTTCAAAGAAATACTAAGAATTGGTATTCCATCAGGAATACAGAGTTCAGTTACATCAATATCGAATGTATTCATCCAATCAAGTGTCAATTCATTTGGAGCTGCAGCAATGGCTGGTAATGGAGCTTTTGTTAAGATTCAATCATTCATGTTCAAACCAATTACAAGTCTTGCATTATCTCTGACAACATATACAAGCCAAAATCTTGGTGCAGGAGAGTTTGATAGAGTTAAGAAAGGAACTCGTTTTGGAATTTCCACCATGGTGATACTTGCAACATTAATTGGAGTGTTCCTCTATGTTTTCTCACCTTCAATTCTCATGATGTTCAGTGATGATCCTGAGGTAATCAAGGTTGGAGTCATGAGAGCGCATCTGATTGCTCCAGCACTTGGTATATTGGCCATAACTCACTGTATGTCATCCATATTCAGAGGTGCGGGAAGAGCAATTCTTCCTATGATTGTCATGCTCACATGCTTCTGTTTCTTCAGAGTTACATTCATAACAATAGCATTGAAATTCAACCATGATATAAGATTGGTATTTGCTGCATATCCTATCTCCTGGACAATGAGCTCCTTGATATTTGTTATATATTATTTCACTGTAGATTGGATGAATGAGAAATAAAAAAGGAAGTTCATAAAAAAAATCATCTTGCTGAATACATGAGCTAAATAATTTATTGCTCATTAAACTTTCAAGTGTTACTATTCAAAAGGAGCGATAAAATGAATAAAAGATTTGAATTACAACTATTCAGTTCTGATCTAAAAAGATACAGAAAAATTAACAGTTTATCTCAAGCACAATT
>JBFHKM010000067.1:0-15481 GCA_041595335.1 Sphaerochaetaceae bacterium | reverse complement strand
CTGATATTTTGTAACGATAACAAATAATTACTTATTATTAAATACATAAAAGTGTAAATTTTAGCACTCGGGTTTTATTGTCGTAATATGAAAGAAATTAATTTGATTTATTTTACGTATATTTCACATATATTTCACATTAGTATGTTATAATATATTTATTGAATACGAGATTGTTTATCATTTTAGTTAATCCCGTAGATTTCAATTGATTCAAGAGAGCTCAGGGGTTTTTCATTTTTTCCTATCTTTCTTGAATTGAATTACCAACAATAAAACTCTCGGAGGTAGCCATAGGGAACAATAAGTACAATAATTTTTTTAATCATAATTTTCAGGCTCCCTTGCGGGAGTCTTTTTTTGGGGTTTTGAAATATTGTTTGTTTTCTATCGAAATTTGCTTATGTGATGCATGGTTTTAATAAATAAAATCTCAGATATATTCTACCTGGAGATTTGAGGCTGCCACAGATGATGTTATTTGGAATATCTTTCGCATTCAAACTAGATTTTCACTTAACAGAGCATAAGTTAAAATTAATACATTTTCCTAAATATACCTTATTTCTGAATTTAAACAGTGAATTTTGAATCTTATTCCATATTGTGACTGATTTTAAGGTATAATAATCTGAATAACAGGGAGTGTTGATAAATGAAAAGCAAATTACTTATAAAAATCATACTGATATTGATAGTTCTGTGTTTGGTGGTAATTGTTTATATCAATGCTAATAAGAAACCCAATGAATTGGAGAACATTTCTAATTATCGAATTTATTACAGAAAGATAGATAAAGATATTTTGAAATCTATGAGCTCTTATGATTTGAACATTGTGGAGGGATCTTTCTTTGATTCTGAGGATGTGGAGTACTTGAATGAGAAGGGCTCAAAAGTTGTTGGATATTACTCTGTTATGGAAATTGGAAGCTGGGATGCCTCACTTATAGAAAAACTTGATGACATGGATTATTTAAAAAAAGATGGAGTCAAAGTTAAGAGCCTCTCAGGTTCAAATTATATAGGTGACATATCCAAATGTCATTTCCAAGATGCATTGATTGATTCAATCTCTGAACGTGTTATGGCAAAGGGTATGGATGGTGTTTTTTTAGATACTGTTGATTGGATTGATTATTATCAGGATGATGAAATTCTTTATCCAATACTTCTGAAAGGATATGGTGAGTTTTTAGAAAAACTTAAAGCTAGATATCCTGACATAATAGTGATTCAAAACAGAGGTCTCTATGCCTATGAAAATCTCAGCTGCAGTTATGTAGATGGAATTCTCTGGGAAAACTTCTCCTCTCCTTATGTTGAAGATGATGAGAGTGCTATTGATAGGCTCAAGAAAGTCAGAAGCTTGAGTCGAAGATACAACACAGCAGTATTTACAATTTCATTTGATGAAGGTCATGAAAGTGAAGATTTATCAACAAAACTTGGTTGGGTTCATCTGCAAAGTCAGATGGAAGATCGTTATTCCAAATGGGATATTGAAACTCATAGTCAGGGAGAATAGATGAAAAAGAAAACTATATTTAAAATATTTGGAACATTATGCTGTTTTTTATTCCTTCTATCTTGCTCAAAAGATAATGCAATAACTGATGTGGATAGATCCATTGAAGATGATGATACTGTTTATGAAGGCATCAATGATACTGAGGTCAAAGAATTATATGTAACAGTATTGAATACTGAAGGAAGCAGTAAGAAATATGATTACACCCTGCAGCAGGTCAATGATAATTACACAGGTCTATCTGGTGATGAAGAACCTGTTGTCAGAGTTATCTTCCAAGAGGGACAGAATGGGTCCGTTGAAAAAGGCAACTATGGTTATGGAATAACTGATTACAATGGAACAATGGAGCTGAGAGGTCAGTCATCAAGACTCGCTGAGTTGAAATCTTATAAAATTGAATTGAATAAAAGAGCACTGTGGGATGGTTATCAGGTTGTAAACTTGAACAAGCATCCTTTTGATGATATCAGAATCAGAAACAAGCTCAGTTTTGATTTGATTAAAGACGTTCCAAATATAACAAGTTTGAAAACTCAATTTGTTCACCTCTTTGTTAAAGACTACAGTCAGGGAGATTACTCTCAATCCTATGTTGATTATGGTCTGTACACACAGTCCGAACGAATAGATAGAGATTATCTTGAAAACCATGGTTTGGATCGAGCTGGTAATCTATATAAAGCTGAGAACTTTGAGTTCTACAGATATGAAGATACACTCAGACTAGAAGACGATATAGATTACAATGAGAAAGATTTTGAAGATATATTGGAAATAAAGAATGGAACAGACCATTCCAAGTTATTGAATATGCTGGATGATGTTAACAACAAGTATGTTCATATAAACACAGTAATTGATAAGCATTTTGACAGAGAGAATTTATTGACATGGATGGCCATAAATATTCTGACAGATAACATCGATACAGCAAGTAGAAACTACTTCCTGTACTCTCCATCTGACAGTGACATCTGGTATTTCCTTCCTTGGGATTACGATAAAGGTCTTGGTGCTTATTCTGATAACAGAGGTCTGTGGCAGAAGGGTGTATCTAACTATTTTGGTAATGTCTTGATAAGAAGATTTTTGGAGAACAAAGAGAACTTCCAGGATTTAAGCAAGAAAGTTGATGAGGTCTACGAAATCATGAGTCATGATAAAGTTGAAAAGCTCGTTAATTCCTATGAGCCAATTGCTTTAGAATATTTACAGAGAGAGCCTGATAACCTAGGTGGTTATGTAGATATTGAGGAAGTAAAAGAAGAATTTGCCAAACTTCCGGATGAAGTTGACGAAAACTACAGAGAGTACTATGAGAGCATAGAAAAACCTATGCCTGTCTTTATAGGAGATCCATTTGTATATGGCAACTATATACAGTTCACATGGTCTGATTCCTATGATTTCCAAGGTGATGAGATATCATACACCTTAGAGGTAAGCGATTCTGTTGAATTCGATAATATAATCTTCAGCAAATCAAATATAAAAGATACAGAGCTCATAATCGATAAGTTACCACCGGGACATTACTACTGCAGAGTCTTCATTGATGATTCAGCTGGCAATAGAATGGGTGCCTTTGATATCTATATTGATATAAAGAATAGTATCTATGGTTATGGAATGAAAGATTTTTATATAAATATTTGATTATTGGAGGCTATTTTGAAATTACGATTTGAACATAAATACCTCATTGAATATGAGACCTATTTACAGATTAGAGATCGGTTGGGAAAGGTTCTGAATTTAGATAGCAACTCCATTGGTGGTAAGGGATACCACCTGAGAAGTTTATATTTTGATGATATATACGACAGTGCTTTGATGGAAAAATCAGCAGGTATTTCAACAAGAAAGAAATATAGAATCAGGATATACAATCATTCAGATGAAGTTATAAAACTTGAGATAAAAAGAAAATTTCAGGATTATACAAACAAAATCAGCACAACAATCACAAAGGATGATTACAACAAAATCTATACAGGAGATGTAGCAGATTTTCCATCAAGACAGAATGAGGTCATGACCAATTATTATCTTCAGATGAGAAATAACTTGTTGAAGCCCAAGGTAATAGTTGATTATTACAGAGAGGCTTACATCCTCCCTTACAATCAGATAAGGATCACATTGGATAACAATCTCTCTGCAGCATCACCTCAGTACAACATATTTACAGATGATGTTTTTTCAAGGCAGTTGGATGTAAAATATTCTAGGATATTGGAAGTTAAGTACAACAACTTTCTTCCTGATTTTGTTAAAAAAGTATTCGAACCGTTTCCTATGACTCGGTTATCAGTATCAAAATATGTTCTTTGTAGGGAAGAATTAATTAATATGGGAGGTAATTAATTGTGAATGATGTTTTAAATTTTAGTGATATCATTAAAAATAGCGTTATACAGACATCCTTTTTGGGAAGCTTTGCAATCAATGATATTGTTTCGGTTATATTCGTAACACTCATTGTAAGCATGTTCATGTTTATAATCTATAAAAAAAGTTTCAGTGGGAATATTTATAACCATAATTTCAATGTTTCGTTGGTATTGATGGCTCTTATAACTTCTGAAATCATCATGACCATAAGTTCCAACTTGGTTCTATCATTAGGTATGGTTGGTGCTTTAAGTATTGTAAGATTCAGAACGGCTGTAAAAGAGCCTTTAGATATTGTTTTTATGTTCTGGGCAATTGCCATCGGAATAACAGCTGGAGCACAGTTATATACTCTTGCAATAGTCAGCTCTCTAATCATTGGGCTCATTACTGTTGTGCTTCTTAGGTTTAAAAATACAAACAATGTTTATCTCCTCATTCTGCAGTATGAGAACTTAACAAATGAGAATTTATTAAATGAACTCAGTAAGATGAGCTACAAGATAAAGTCAAAAACAATTTCAATGGGTCTAGTAGAATTGACATTGGAAATAAAATTGATGGGTGCAAAGACAACCTTTTTAGAAGAGCTTTCAGAAATAGAAGGTGTTAAAAATGTATCTCTTGTAAGTTATAATGGTGATTTTGCTCAATAGAGGTGTATTTTTTTGAAAGATGACAAGATAGATTTAAAAAGAATTATTTCAAGCATCATTGAAACCTTAGTGGTAAATGAAATTATTTACTATTATTTTTATAGAATGCAAGCCAATCAGGATCTCTATATAAACCTGAATCCTCATCCTCTGCTCTTTTTATGTGCATTTATGGGATTGAGATACGGGAAGAAATTGGGAGCTGTGACAAGCTTGATTACCTGTGCCTTTTTTGTTTATGTATTTGTCTCTCTAGGCAATTCCCTTTCATCGTTCTTTGAATATTTTTCCAATTTTAAAAACCCTTTAATTTTCCTTTGGATAGCCCTGATTTTAGGTACATTCAGAGATAATCATTATCATAAATTGAAAAATGCAGAAGATGAAAATCAGGAGTTGAGGGAAGAATACCGAAAACTGGAGAAGGACTTCAGAGTCATTGATAAGGTACAAAAAGAGCTGAAGAAACAGATAATTGGTTCTGATGAGAGCATAATCAGTCTTTATGATATTGCTTCAAAGTTGGAGACCTTTGAGATTGAAGATATCTTCACGGAAACAATAGGTATTTTGAAGAAATATCTGAAAGTTCAAGATGCAGCTATCTACTATTATGATGAGCGAAGTCAATATCTGCGACTGAAGATACTCTATGGTACAAACAGACGTATGAACAGAAGCTCGTTCCCTGTAGATGAATTCCCATGTTTCAGAAATGCTGTAACAAATAGAGCTGTTGAGAGATGGAGAAAGAGCAATTCAGAGACACAACCTCTTATGATTGCTCCATTGATCAAAGATGATAAGATCATAGCTCTGATAAGTATAGAAAATATGGAATTTGATATTCTCAGTGAATATGCCTACAGTCTGTTCAAACTTATAACAGATTGGGTAAACAAAGCTCTTTCAAGAGCTCACTATGTTGAAGATTTGGAATCATCAAAATACATAGAGAATACAATTTTAGCAACACCTGAATATTTCAACAAGAGACTTGCAATCGAGGAGAGAAGACTAAAAGAATTCAATATGGAATATGGTCTGCTCAGATTCAAAAACAAAACATTCCCAATATATGATTTGAACGTAATTGTCAGTCGATCTTTGAGAGTTGTTGATGTTGTTGGCTATGATGTTGATACAAATATCCTATCTATACTGCTTCCTGCAACCCAGAAAGGAGCATTGCAGATGATAAAAGAGAGAACCATCAGTAACTTCGGTTACCGTCTTGAAGAGATAAAATAAGGGGAGAATTGAATGAAATATATAGTTTATGTTTTAGCACAAATCTTAGATATTCTAGCATTTGCTTTTCTGTTCATGTATTCACAATATATCTATCCTGTTCTAGCTTTTCATGCTCTATTATATTTCATAAGTGTCTATTGCTATAGAGGATTTGAAAATACAATTGAGGACCTTCCTTTATATCTGATTCTATTTCTTCCTGTAATAGGTGGATTGTTTATAACTCTGTTCTATTTCAGCACAACATATTTTTATCGAGACAATCTCCCTCTGAGTGATTATGAACAGATGCTTGAAGCTGAAGAGAGAATAAATCAGAGAGAGAAAATAAGTTATGAAATTGAAATTAAAACCATGAGTTATATGGATCTGCTCCAATACATTGGTCCTGAGAAGAAGAAAGAGATCTTGATTGATTCTCAGTATAAATTCGATATAAACAACACTCGCATACTTAAAAGAGGTCTTGAAGCAGAGGATAAAGAGGTTCAGCATTATTCTGCCACTCTTTTGAACACACGAGAGAATGATTTTACAAATGAAATAAGCTATCTCTCAGAGCAATATAATCTGCAGCAAGATCCATATGTCCTGCAAAAACTTGCAACTGCATATAAGGACTACATTGATTCTGGTTTGATTGAAGAGGACAGCATGGAAATATTTACAAGAGAATATATAGATACACTGAACAAGCAAATTGAGATAAAGCACTATGATATTGAGACATTGACCTCTTTGTTTGGAGCTTACATTCGTACCAAAAATTTAATCAAAGCGGAAGAGATAAACAAAAAAATAGAAAAAGAATTTAGAAAGAAGAAAATTGTTCTTCTTAATGAACTGTGTCTGATGCATGAAAAAGGCGATTATGAAGGTGTTGCCAACAGACTCAATTCAATGGATGAGAAGACAATAAATTCCAGTGTCAGACTTATTGAGCTCAAGGCTTTTTATAGAAACGGGGGAATGTAATGGTAATATGTATGATTGCTGAGGGCTCTTATCCATATGTTGCAGGTGGTGTATCCAGCTGGGTCCAACAGATCATAAGCGCTTTTCCAAATGATGAATTCAAAGTTGTTTCAATAATGCCAAGCAAGAAAGAGACTGTGGAGCTGAAATATAAATTACCAGAGAATGTTGTTGAACTCAAAACAATTTATTTGGATGATTACTTGAATATAAGGCACAGAACATTTCAAAAGAATCCAAAGCTAACAGCAGAAGAAAAGAAGGAACTCAGAAAGTTCGTACGTTTTCAAAGAGATATTGATTGGTCTGCCATAATTTCATTCTTCTCAAACAAACGAAGAGTTGGCACAGCAATAGATTTCTTACAGAGTCATAACTTCTGGAAAGAAACAATTAGTTTCTATAACAGTGAATACGAAGATGAAATCTTCAATAGATTCTTTTGGACATTGAGAAATATGCTTCTTCCTCTTATATATCTAATTCAACAGGAACCTGTGGAAGCTGATATATACCACTCGGCATCAACTGGATACTCAGGAATTTTGGCAACGTCATTTGCAATCAATGCCAACAAACCATATCTACTTTCAGAACATGGAATATATGCAAGAGAGAGAGAGGAAGAACTGCTCAAAGCAAAGTGGGTAACAGGAATATATAAAAAGTTCTGGATTGATTTTTTCTATTCAATATCCATTGCATCATATAAAAGAGCAGATATCATAACATCTCTATTCAATTCAAATAGGGACATTCAGCTTAGTCTTGGAGTGGATGAGAAAAAGGCTCTTATAACTCCAAATGGAATAAATTATAAAAGGTTGAATATAAAGAGTGTTGAGCATGAAGGAATAAATATTGGAGCAATTTTGAGAGTTGTACCAATCAAAGATATCATGACAATGATAAGAGCCTTCAGCATAGTTAGACAGAAAGCTAAAAATGCAAAGCTCTATATAATAGGTCCCGCTGAAGAAGATGAGAGTTATTATGAGCAGTGTAAAAATCTCGTTAAGATGTTGGAACTTGAAGATGATGTGATATTTACAGGAAGAGTGGACATAAAAGACTATCTTGGAATATTGGATATGATGATTCTTACATCTATTTCCGAAGGACAACCTCTGGTTATTCTTGAAGGATGGGCAGCAAAGATTCCATTCATCTCAACGGATGTTGGAAGCTGCAGAGATATGCTTACAGCAGATGAGTTTGAAGGTGACTGTGGAATCATCACAAAGTTGGCCTCTCCATCAGATACTGCAAGTGCAATTTTAAGACTTATTGATGATCCTGAACTTCGTCATGAGATGGGGGAGAATGGAAGAAAGAGAGTTGAGAGACTCTACAATGATGATGTACTGATTGAAAGTTACAGAAAGATATATGACTCGCTTTATAAGAGCAAGAAATAACTTAATTTATAGAACAATAGGAGAAGTATAGATATGGCTGGTATTGGATTTGCCTTAAAAAGAATGTTTAAAGATGACTCTTTTACAAAAAGAGGAATTGCTTATATATATTCTTCTTTTGTTGCAGCTGGTCCTTGGATTATAAGTGTTGTGGCTATAAATCTACTGCTCTTCTTTATGGAAGCATTGGATGTAAATGTTGATGAAAGAAATCTGCTGTCTGCTACAATAGTTTACAGCTTTCTGTTCTCTCAGCTGATCATATCGCCATTTCAACTTGTAGTCACAAGATATCTATCTGATAAGCTCTACATGAGTGATTACAGGTATGTTCGACCATCTTACATGGGATTCAATCAGATCATCTTTTCAATCACACTTGTTGTCTCTGTTGTCTTCTATTACAACAAACCTCTGCCTATTTACTACAAGATAATGTCAGTATATCTGTTTGTCATAATATCGATGATCTGGGTAATAATGATATATCTGAGTGCTGTTAAGAATTACAAACTGATTGTTAATGCTTATCTAGCTGGAGCACTTATATCTGTTGGTCTGATGATCTTACTTGTCAGAGCTCCTCTTCCATTTGGAGAGGTTGAAACTGCATCCAATTTTCTATTTGCCTATCTGATGGGATTGAGTGTGGTCTTTTTGATCTTTTTATATAACTTTCTATCCACCTTCTTCTATGGAAATGGATATAAATTTGATTTTCTCAGATACATTGATAAGTTCTCAAGTCTATTTTTCATTGGACTGTTTTACACAAGTGGTATTTGGATAGATAACATTCTCATGTGGTTCAGTAAATTGAGTCTCGTGATTCATGAGACTTACAGATTTGCTCCATTCTACGACAATGCAATCTTTCTTTCTTATCTGACCATAATTCCTTCATTGGTCCTGTTTCTTGTATTCGTTGAAACCGATTTCTACAGTACATACAAGAACTATTTCCAAAAAGCAAATGGAGCTGAGACCTATGGAAAGATCAACACTGCATATCACAGGATGAAGAGATCTCTGAACTTCAATCTGTTCTATTCCTTTGAGGTTCAAGCTCTGATCACTCTCACAGTGGTGCTTCTTGCAAAACCAATATTTAAAATACTAAAAATAAATTATGTAATAAGAGACATCTTCAAAATAACTGCAGTTGGCTCTCTTTTCAACATTCTCTTTTTTACAGTGATGTTGATACTTCTTTATTTTGAATTGAAGAAAAGAGCGATGCTTGTTGCAACCTGCTTCTTCTTCTCCAATTTGATTTTTACCATATACTTCAGATCAAAAGGAGCTGAATTCTATGGTTATGGCTTCACAATATCATCAATCATAACGTTCATCTTCAGCATGATTCTTTATAAAACTTTCATGAATAGGGTGAACTATGTGACATTTGCAAGACAGCCCATATACATCAAAGAAACTACAGGTTTCTTTGTAAGATTGAGTGATAGAGCCAATAGAAGAGCTGAGGCAAAAAGAATAGCCGACTTCAAAAAGGCGGAAGAAGCTGTAGCTCCACCTCCAGAAAATTGAGATGATTGAATAGCTTTATTGAATTTTTAAAAAAAAGAACAATTCAATCTATTTATCATCTAAAGTTCACATTAATTTCACATAAAAATTATACATTAAGGTACGCAACTACGGAATTGTTTTTCCTTTCGTTAGTTTCGAGTTGTGCATTTATATCTATCTGATTGGGTGAAGAGGTTTTTCATTTTTATCTGAATCCAATTGGATAGTTTTTATATGACATCAATTAAAATATATATATTTATATGGATATAACTATTAAAATAATCGGCCTTATTTTCGCAAATTACAAGACTGACTCTCACGTTAAGTGAAGTCAGCTTGTGATGGTCTTCAAAAATTTAATTTTACGTTTTTTTTATAAAAGATTAAAATTAAGAATTTATAATGACATAAAATATTAAATCTACACGGAAATTACACAAACTTTACACTCCAAGTTCACACAGACTTCACATTAATATTGTACTATTTAAACATCAAAGGAACAGGAAGCAATTCTCAAGTACTTGATGTGAGATAATGATATAGGATGGAATTAGTCAGCCATCTTATGAGCCGACTTAGATTGAGCTGTTGTTATATTGGCTTTACATCTAAGATAACATTTTAGTGGAGGCCGTGCCTATAAGTAGCAGATAATTTTCAAATAGTTAAAAACCATATATAAAAGGGGCCTCTATAGGTACCCTTTTTTTTGTAAAAAAAGGATATTTCTTTTTTTTAATAATTCACATATATTTCACAAACACTGGATAGACTTGTTATATTAACAATGAACAGTAGGAGTTCTAAATGAAATATAATAAATTAATGATTGCATCTTGCACAGCAGCAGCCATCCTGTTTTCCGCAACAGTTGTGAGCTGTGGATCAAGTTCCAAAGATGAAGTGATAGATACTGAGAGCAGCATCGTTCAGAGTCAGGAGAACAACTATCTTGCTCCACCTCCAGGAGTGGGAAATACAGGTACTGATGGAATAAGCAAGGACCAAGGACAGTTTTGGTCAAGTAACTATGATCTGGTTACAGAGGAAGGCTCAGTTGCCAACATCACAAACACCACTTTTGGTGTGAATGAAACAACAGGACATATTAAAGGTTATCCATCTGATGGTGACAATCCAATGGCAAAACATGTTAGAGCTGTAAGTGGTTCAACATACGGCACTGCATATACTTATACAACAGTAAGTGATGACTCTTTCAATAATCAGAGTATTGAAGCTACAGCTGAAAATTCTCTAATAGACAATGGTGATGGAACCATTACAGATACCTCAACAGGTCTTATGTGGATGAAAGATGATGCACCTAATACAATGGAATGGAAAGATGCTCTATCATATGCTGAGAACTTAGATTATGCAGGATATACAGATTGGAAGCTCCCAGATGTCAAAGAACTTCAGAGCATTGTAGATTACACAGGTGTCTATCCAACTCTTGATGAGAGTTACTTCAACATCACTGATTTTGAAGAGACAAATCCAAATTATTATTTCTGGACAAGCACATCAGCATACTTCGGTGGAAACAACACTGATTATGGTTATGCATGGTATGTAGCTTTTGGCTTCTCCGTTGGAGAGGGTGAGGATACTCATGGTGCAGGTGCTGTACGTTTCTCCCCAAAATATGTTGGCTCTCCATTTGAGGGCGAGGGTGGAGATAATATCACAAACAGTGTGAGAGCTTGCAGAATTGATGAGAGATATTATGCAGATGCACCTAGTAAGGTAATCACAACAGGTCAGAGTCAATCATATGATAATGATGGTAATGTGATATATCCACAAGAAGGTGATGAATATTACGGTCAGGATGCAGTATATGAAACAGTTCCTTTCAGCTTCACTGATAATGGAGATGGAACTGTAACAGATAACAACACTGGACTTGTTTGGCAGCAGCAGCCATCAGATGAACATCTTTCTATCGACAGTACTTTAGAATATGCTGATTCATTGGAGCTTGGAGGAAGTGATGATTGGAGAGTACCAACTCTTGAAGAATTATATTCAATTCAAGATTACTCTGAAGGCTGGCCTTATGCAGACCTCACTTATTTCTACTTCCCATCAGCTGCATCAGTACCAAATGTTCCAGGTGGTCCTCAGGGCGGAGGTCCTCAAGGTGGCGGTCCACAGGGAAATTAATCAAATCTCATAAATACGAAGATCAAAATGTTTGGACTCCTAGAAATAGGAGTCCAACTTTTAAGTTTTGTTTATCATAAATTGAATATACGCAAATTGCAGGAGATGTTAATGTACAGAATTTTGATTTTAGACTATGAACTTTGGATAAGAAGATATCTTGTTAAAACAATTCCAGCATTGAATTTGGATTTGGAAATTGTTGATGATTTTGATAATGGAAAATTTGCTCTTGATGAGATCAAGCAGGGGGAGATTGATATTGTTATTTCAGATATAAGATTGCCTGCAATAGATGGTATTGAATTGTTGAAGATCTCTCATGATATGAAACTCAAAACAAAGTTCATCTTCCTATCTGAATATGATGATTTTCCTCTGATAAAAGCTGCAATGAGAATTGATGATGTTGATTATGTTTTGAAGCCGATTGAAAAAGATGAATTGAAATCTGCCATAGAGAGATCTGCCTTGCAGATAGAGTTTGAAAATCGAAGTGGTCTGCTCGATGTCAAGATTTATAATGATATCTATAAAATATTGAGGAACTATATAATTGATAGAGATGAGAGTGAGCTGGTGAAGCTAGACAGAATATGTGAAGAGAGCAATATAAAATATAGCAGCATGATGTTTGCACTAATTCAATCAGGTACCAGATTTCAGAACAAAAAAGACATAGAAGATATCTTCTATGAAGCTTTGAAAGAAAGTTTTAGTGATGATAAGATGTTTGGTATTTCAACCTGCAGCTCCAATCTCTACATATTCCTGTTTCATAAAGGAAACGATGTTCTTCTACCATTTTTTTCTGAATCATTGCAGCATGATATTGAGGACCTAGGAATGAAAACACAATATATGATTGAACTCAGTCCTTGGTTTGATGATATTCATTCTCTTTCACTCAAATTACATGATGTTGAGAAAAAGCTTGAGGATAAAAGATACAGAGATGAAAAAGAAAGAAAAATTGAAAGTGAGAAATTAGATGAAATTGAATCAAAACTTATTGAATTTATAACCTCTCATGATTCAGATTCTTTTTCAAAACACATAGAAATTTTAAAAAATGATGATAAAATGAGTAAGTTTGAAGTTGATTCTTTTCGTTTGATGCTGTTCTCACTCACAAGTGATATCATAAAGTTACTTGATGAGGAGACTGATGAAAATAAGAACCTCTACATAACAGAAGGCTATGAATTCTGTGTCAAAATTTACAATTATTCTGAAATAAATCCTATGCTAGACTGGATGCTAAATTATGTAAGTGATGTTATTTTATTCATATCGCAAAATGAAGTATTCAGTGCCAATCAGATTGTAAAACAGGTACACAAACAGATGCAGATTGATTACATGAATGATATGAATCTCTCATCTATTTGTGAGAGATATAAGATCACTCCAAGCTATTTCAGCTGCAAGTTCAAGGAAACGTTTGGTATGACCTTTGTTGATTGTCTGACAGACATCAGAATCAATGCTGCTAAGAGACTTCTTGTTGATACTGCCTTGAGTGTGAAAGAGATAGGTAAGTGTGTTGGATTCAAAGATTCAAAATATTTCAGTAAGGTCTTCACTTTGAATGTAGAGATCACACCATCAAAGTACAGAGCTAAAAAAAGAAAGCCCACCTTCAAATAGTTCTAAATCTTTGTATGATACAAATGTTGATTTAAAATCTATAAAAGTGAGCCTGTGATATTCTGGTAAATTACTATTGAGTCAATGTGTCAACAAATTCAACATTCTCAACAGCCGCGATCTCTTCAATAACAGAACTGATCAGATTTGCATCTTTAACTTTTATAGTTATAAATGCCTTTGTTATCTTATGGGCTTTATTCATCTCCATATCAACAATTGTCATTTTGTTGTTTTCAAATATATCTGATATAAATTTGATTGTACCTTTCTTTCTGAACTCTGCATAAAATATTACCTGAGTATATTTGCGCATATATTTATGTTCAAATTTTCCTAGGACAAGTTCAACAACCAGTACTGCGAATGTACCTGCTATTCCACCTTCATAGTAGCCTGCACCAAGACACAACCCAATGATTGCAGTTGTCCAAAGACCAGCTGCGGTGGTAAGTCCTTTTACATCTTTTCTTTTGGTTATGATAATTGTACCAGCGCCAATGAAACCCATACCAGCTATAACCTGTGCACCAAGTCTTGCAAGGTCGGTAAACATATTCATCTCTAAATATAAATATTGAGATGTCAAAGTGGTAAGAGCAGATCCTACACATATCAAAATGTGAGTTCTAAATCCTGCTGGTCTACGTTTGCTCTCTCTCTCAAGTCCAATAAATCCACCAAACAACATTGCTAGAAGCAATCTTACAACGATAGATACTAAATTAAATTGTCTTAAATAATCCATTGATTATGCTCCTATATTTCTTCTACATTACATACTTCATCAAATTCAGAAAGAGCCATGAGGATATCTGAATGTTTTCTAGCTGATTTATCTAGTTGCATATAAAAATTTGCTCCCATAAATGCTCTCTGGTTGTTGAAGTTGTTTATTACATCAACTTCATAAATTGAAATATTTAATGTTTTGGTCAACTCAATTACATGCTTCAAAGATTTTATTGATCTGAACTCTACATATACATTCATGTTTTTTGATCTCAAAAGCATTGAATCTTCAATGATAGGAAGAAATAGCAAGCAAACAAATAGAATTGTAAATCCGATTATTGCACCTTCATAGAAACCTGCACCTAATGCTATTCCCATACATCCTGATGCCCACAATCCTGCAGCGGTAGTCATTCCTTTGATTTTATTTGTACCGGATAAAATTATAGAACCAGCGCCAAGAAAACCAATACCATTAATTACCTGGGCTCCATAACGACTTACATCAAGTCCCACTCCAAGTTGTTGGTATGAATCTTTCCATAAAGTGTGAACCATAGCATATTCATACTGGCCCAAGGTCATGGTCAATATTGCACCTATGCACACCAACATATAGGTTCTTATACCTGCTGGCCTCTGTTTGATGTTTCTAGACATACCTAAAAATCCACTGAATAGTATTCCTAATAATAAACGGACACACAGTGATAATAAGTTAATTTCTCTCAATGTTCCTAACTCTAGCATCGAAACCTCTCTTTTTTCGTTATCAAGAGATTATAACCCATAATTTTTACGAAAGATAGGATATTAATTTAATCTTTTATGAAAGATTTTTGATATATCTAACAAAAGTATACATAATGATGGTTTTATGTATAGTGAAATTGGTTTGAATAACTCATCAACCATGTATCATAGTATAATTTGCTAAATTTGGAGTGTCCCCAATTGCTCCCATTTTTTTAAATTTTTGTAATACGAAATCTGATAAATAGATTCCTTTTTTACTTTCTGATATGAACAAGTATAAGCTATAAACAGTTATCAATCGTTACTGATAACTATTCCATAATATATGTTTCTGTGTTAAACCTTTGTCTGATATTTTAAAAAATGAGTGAGTACAAAATGTGCAGTTCATATAAGAAAGG
>JBFHKM010000066.1:0-15642 GCA_041595335.1 Sphaerochaetaceae bacterium | reverse complement strand
TATAAATATGACATCGACTCACTGTTTGAAGATGATGGATCTTTGAGCATTGATTACACAACATCTCAATTGACTTCATTTGAATTTGATGAAGATAATGTTCCATTGAACAGTCAGTATTATTATATAAAGGATGAGAGTGGTGATAATGTTGGGCTGTGCAACATCAATTCAATATTTGATCACACTGCCACTTTGAACATCCTCTACAATGAGGGACTGTCTCCTAAATTGAGCCTTGTTGAAGGTCCCAATGGAATGCTCTCCTCTCAAGTATCTTTTGATTTCATCGGAAAATCAATATACAGCTCACTGAGCTACACCTATTTCAAGAGCATCATCCCATTTTTGAAAAATGCAAATCTGATGTTTGAATTTGGAGGAGCTCACAACATAAAATATCAAATGACTGCAGGTTATTTTGATGCAGGACTATCTGTTGACCTACCTCTGTCTCTCATTTTTAACAGTGACTCTCTACTTAGAAATACTGGAATAAGAGCAACAGCTCTTGGTGGTGTGGGATACAAACATGAATTTGGTTTTCATGCAAAGTACACTGTTGGCTATTATGCATATTTGAATGAGAGGTACAATCTTGAGTTATATTATGAAGCCAACACAATGTTTACATCCTTTGTTGATTCAAGTATTATTTTAGGTATAAAAGCTTCTGTACTATTTTAGAAAACGGAGATAAAAGTGAAAAAAATTCTATTGATATTGCTCTCTTTATTGACCCTTGTATCATGTACAACAACAGACCTCTCAAAAAATGTTACTGACACTCCTTATTGGATAAACAATTCTTTATCCGATGAAAATGAACTTAACTACATAGTCACAGCTACAGCTTCAAATGAAGAAGATGCATATGAATTGGCATGTGGAAAGATGATAAGTTCTTTGGATGAGAGTCTGTCTCTTGGAGACAATTTATCCTATTACACTCAATCTCTCATTGATACTCTTGGAGTCAAGGAACTGGGACTTTACAATAGAAATAGATATTATGAAACGAAAGATGATGATACAGTTCAAGGGACATTCCTTTTCACAGTATCAACACAGGATTATGAAAATGCTCTTTTGAGCAGACGAGAATCTGTGACAACATCCACTCAAAAAATTCAAGCTCTGGTCTCAAAAGCTGACACTTTTTACAGAGAGAACAAAGATTATAAAGCATTTGATAGTCTTGTTGATGCATACATAATAAGTAGAAATAATGATATCACTGTCAAAAATATAAGTCCTGATGACTTATTGGCCAGGTGTCTTTCAATACTCGATAAAACAAAAATTTCAGTCTATGATTTTGATGATGATACTTTGAGCTGTTTGATAGAAGTTACAAGACAAGCAGGATTGTTTCCTCCAGCTATTTTGAATACTCAGTTAAAAATAAGCTACTCTTCCTACAGTCCAACATTGAGTACCTATCTTGAAACAGAGAGCATCACAATCCCTTCAAAGGTTGTTGATTATAAGTTCATACCAAAAAATAAATCAAAGTTTTTAAAAGGAGTTCTTCTTCTTGAGATGAATCTTGATAGCTCATTGTACAAACTCGATGAGGCAGGTTATGAAGACACAGTTAAAATTCTAGAGAATGAGAACAAGAGCTATCTTATCACATACAGAGGATCAAGTAAGTTTGAGGGCAAGACTGTGCTCCTAAATATTTATGAACAGGATTTAAACCAGGTTCCAATTGAAGTGATAAACAGAAAGAAAATAGTAGATTCCCTTGAGGCCCTTGGAGCAATTGTAACTCTTGATGAGAGCTTGGACAGTGATGAAGTGGGTGATATCTCAACAAGTACCTATGATTATCACATCACATTCAAGAATGAGGTAACTGATGTAGTTGAAGGCTATAAAGATGTTGTGAGAACTGCAGGCTCACTGGAGGTAGCGGATATCAAGATGGGATCGGTCGTTTTTGACAGTGGACCATATGAAAGCATTTCAAATGGAGATACCAAGGATAAAGCACTGTCTGGTGCATTCAATAGATTTATTTTGAAAGGAATATTTTTATTGAAGGAGAATTTCTAATAGAACAGTTCTGACTTAGATAATATTGTTGGCCTGTTTGTGATAACACCCATGCAATCATATTGAAGAATATTTTTTGCATCTGCTATTGTATCTACACACCAAGGAAGAACCTTCAAACCAGTATCTTTGATTTTTTTGATGAATTCATCATTGACTTGAACATAGTCTGGTTTCAGTATTGTGCTTCCACATAGATGAGAGCCCCAACCATGCTGTAGAATTTTAGGAACCTTCTGTCCCTCACTGAAAATTACAGCTGTTTGAAGAGCATAATTTGAACTTCTTTCAAAGGCTTTTATTGCAACTGGATTGAAAGAGCTCACAATGCAATTGAATTCAAGATGGAATTCTTGGATCAATTTCCAAGTTTTTATTGCAAGTTCTCTGTTGTGAATTGTTGAACTTTTCAATTCAAGATCGTATAGAACATTGTTACCACACAGTTCAAATAGCTCACGAAGAGTTGGTATTTTTGTATTTTTATATTCTGGTGAGCAATTGATTCCTAAATCAAGTTCCTTCAATTGAGATAGAGTGGACCTCTCAATCTCCAAGTTGACGCCAGTCATCCTATTTGTGTTGTTATCATGAATTATAACAATCTCACCACTTTTACAGATATGAATATCTGTTTCAATTGCTTTGAAACCCAACTCCATAACATCCTTAAAAGCAGGTAGACTATTTTCAGGTGCATTGATATGTACGCCCCGATGGCAGTAAAGCAGTGGCTTATTGTTTGTATTATATGATATACTCATGTTTCTAGATTAGAACAATCTATTTATTTTAGCAATATGTATAATGTTTGCTATTTGTTGAACCAAAGCATGGTATTGATGTATACTATGTATTATATAAAAATATTAGTTGTACTAATTTGATTGCCAAGTTGCCATAACTTGATTATATTCAGATTGTACAGGAGGATTGATGTCAGATCAAAAATTATCTATTGGTGATGAACTTAGCGGGTTCAGTTTGGTTGAGATAAATAAACTATCAGAGTATTCTGCTACAGGTTATTTGTTCAAACATATTGCAACAGGCATGGAAGTTTATCATGTTGCAAATGATGATAAAGAATTATTTTTCTCATATGTGTTTAATACTATCCCAAGTAATAACAGTGGTGTAGCTCATATTATTGAGCACAGCGTATTGGCTGGTTCTAAAAAGTATCCATTACGAGATCCATTTATTGCGCTCCAAAAGGGCAGTGCAAATACATACATGAATGCGGTAACTTACCCTACAAAAACTTTATATCCTGCAGCAAGTCCATTAGAAAAAGACTTCGATAACATTTTTAATGTATATACCGATGCTGTTTTTGCTCCTCTTTTGAGAGAAGAAACATTCATGCAGGAAGGTATCCGATTGAATATGGATTCAGAAGGAAATTTTTCATATAAAGGCGTTGTCTTCAACGAAATGTTAGGCGACAGAAATGATGCAGAGTATCAAACAAACTCCAGCTGTCTAAGACTGCTGTTTCCAGATACTCCCTACACCTATAATTCAGGTGGTGACCCTCTTGAAATTGTTGATTTAAATTATGCCAAGTTCAAAGCATTCTATGATCAATTTTATCATCCTACTAACTGCAAACTGTTTCTTTATGGTGATTTAAATGTAGAGAAATATTTGAAATTGGTTGATAAAGAATATTTAAGAGGATTTGCAAAGATCAACATATCTCAGACTGAATTGACTCCAGTTAAATGGGATGAACCAAGATCAACTACTATAAGCATTCCTAGCACTGATGAATCAACAGGACCAACTGTTGCACTATCTTTTGCTACAACAGATTCAAGCAACTCTTTAGAGGTGATAACACTCAATTTTATCTATGAGCTCCTGCTGGGTTCTGTAGGCTGTCCTCTTTATAAGAAGATGATTGATAGTGAGATTGGTGAGGAAGTATCAAATGTAAGTGGTGTGAGCAGCGATTACAACATAATGCCATTGATCATAGCTTTCAGCGGTGTTAAAGCCAAATATACAAGCGAGGATGTTGAAAAATTCTTGATGCAGAGTTTGACTTCAATTGCAAATGACGGGTTTGATGATGAACTTGTTCAAGCAACACTAAAAAGATTGACTTTCCAAATTCAAGAAAAACCAAACAATGGTCCAATGGGTATGGTTGCAATCAGACGTGCAATGCGTGGATGGCTTCGTGGTTATTCACCTGTAACAACAATTGAATACAGCAAGAATGTTGAACTTCTTAAGAACAAAATGGAAGAGAATCCTAAATACTTAACAAACTGGATTCTTAAAAATATTGTAAACAACCCTCATAGATTGCTATTAACTTCAATTCCAGATGTTGAATCTGTTGATAAATATCAGGCACAGCTTGAGAAGAAATTGACTGAGGCAACCGATGGTTTCACTGAGGAAGATAGAGCTCAACTTAAAGCAAAAACAATAAGAGTTAATGAATTCTTATCAAGAGTTGATTCTCCAGAGAGTCTCAAATCTATTCCTAAATTATCAATTGAAGATCTACCTAAAGAGATCAGAACAATTGAGCACAAGAGCATCACTGATTTACAGATTCCAGTTCATAAGGTCGCACTGGAGACAAACAAGATAGTTTATTTTGATTATGCAATTCACGTTGAAGATTTCACAGAAAGAGAGCTGATGCTCCTTCCTCTGTATTCTAAAGTACTTGAAAGATGCAATGTTGCAGACATGGACAACACAAAAGTCATGACTGAGATAATGAACAATGCTGGTGGATTCTCATTGACTGTAGAAGGTGGCAGCAGAACAGATAAGTCTCGCTCTCATTTCTTCCTCGGTAGAGTGAAGATGCTTGAAGAAGATGTAGATGGAGCTCTGGAGCTCACTCGAAAGATAATTCAAGAGGCACATGTTGATGATTACAAAATTATCTGGGAATCTATAATTGGATTCAGAGAGATTTATAAATCAATTGCATCAAATATTGGCTACAGATTTGCAAGTCTTGCAGCTTCCAGTGTATTCAGTGAGAACGGAATGATAATGGAAAAATCATTTGGTGTTGCTCAATGGCTCTTCTTGAATTCAATTCAACGAGAAGAAGTTAAGGGTATTGCAATGGAGCTCAAAACAATACAAGAAAAGCTTCTAAATAGAAAAAGATATGAGGTACATCTCTCCTGTGAGAAGAAGATGATGAGCAGCGCAATGAAGAGCGTTCATACTTTCTTGAAAGCATTCCCTTTGAAAGATGATATCGAAGTCAGACACCTTGATTTCAAACTTCTTGGAGATGAATTCAACAACAAGCAAGCATTTATCTTGCCTGCATCAGTAAACCATACTGTTTATGTCATGCCAGGAAGTGGACTTGGAACAAAGGAAAATTCTGTTGAAAGAATACTCTCATCAATATTAGCAGGTGGAGATCTGTGGAATACTATAAGAGTGCAGGGTGGAGCCTATGGCGTTGACTGTCATACTGATAGTCTTGAGCAGCTGTTCATCTTCCTTTCTGCCAGTGATCCTAACTTGGCCTCTACTTTTGAAGCTTACAAGAACTCTTTGATTCATTATGCAAATCTTGATGTCAAGAATGAAGAGATAGAGGATGCTATAATAAGCAACGTTGCAAATGATCTCAGACCTTATGGTCCATCATCAACATCAATTACAGACTTCAGAAGAATTCTGTTCAAGGTCGATGATGAGCTCAGAGCAGCTGCTAGAAGATATGTTCTTGAAGTTACAAGTCAGGATATAAATGAAGCCGCTAAGAGACTTCAAAGCAGTAAAAAAGTATCAACAGCTATTGTTGCTGATTCATCTGCACTTGAGAGAGATAAAGTTAAGATGGATTATGAGAATGTACCTATTGTAAAACTTCCAATTTAATAAAAAATTTGAAGAATAAAAAAGACGATAAAGTTATTAACTTATCGTCTTTTTTTAGGTCATAATGAAGTGCTCAATATATGGCTTTTAAGCCGTTGTTATAGAGCAATCCACTAATTTTATACAGTGAAAAAGGACTGGCTATGATCGCGATATCTGAATCGTTGGCCAACTCTATCATATCATCAGTTACAACCTTTCCACGAGCAATTACTATATTTTTAACATCACTCATTACTGCAGTACGTATTGCCTGCGCATTTGCAAGTCCTGTGATAAGCAAAATATCATCTTCAAGTAGTGTTAAAACGTCGCTCATCATATCACTAGCGAAACCAAATTCAACATTCATATTGGTATGATTTTCTCCACATAGGATTTTGCCTGAAATTGTATCTACTACTTCATTTATCTTCATGAAAATAATTATAACACCAAAAGATGTTTTCTCATAGCATAAAGATAAAACATGTTTAAAAATAAAAATAAATTGAAATGAAAAATGTAACAGAAAATGCAACAATTGTTACACTAATTAGTGAGTATAATATAAAAAACTGTTGTTTTTGCTTTACATACACCATTATCTGTTGTAAAGTTTCAATAGACGTTTTAAGCAATTTGAATATTAATTTGGGGTGAGAGATATTCGAAGGTGAAGCGTAGCTATACCCCTGCAACGGCACACAAAGAGGAAAAATACCGTGAAGATAGTCCTTAGAAGTACATTCTCAGTTTTATGCTTATTGATGGTCAGTGCGTGCATTTATGCGCTGCCAAGTAGTGAAGAACATAACAAGTCAACATCGACTATAGTAAGTGATGCCATGTCCTCACAATCTGAAAACAAATCTGCAAACCTAAATAGTCTTGATTCTTATGATAATCCATTGGCTGATATTGCAGCACCTGAAACTATTGAAGAGAAATTTAGCTATGCTTATGCATATATTTCTTATTTAGCAATAGAAAAACAGGGCTTCAATCTTGATGGAGTTTATTTTGCAAAAGGTGCACTTGATGCAATGTACAATACTGGAATCTACAATGAAGCTCAGCTCAACCAAATATTGAGCGATATGCAGAGCTCAATGCTCTCACAGGAATCCGATGAAATAGAGAAGACTGCAGCTGATAATTTAGAAGATGCAAATAACTATCTGGTCATGAACAAAGAACTCTCTGGAGTCAAAGTTACAAGCAGTGGACTTCAGTACAAGGTCTTGGTTCCAGGAGATGGAGCAAGTCCTGTTTCAGGTCAGCAGGTTACATTGAATTATCAAATTCAGCTCATGGACGGAACTCTTGTTGGACAGAGTGATGGTGATGCAGTCTACAGTGTTGATTGCTCCATTCCAGGTTTCACAGAGGGGCTCAAGCTCATGAAAGTTGGTTCAAAATATAGGTTCTGGGTACATCCTGATTTGGCATATGGTAAGCAAGGTGCAAATAACATTGAGCCAAACAGTCTGTTGATATTTGACGTTGAGTTGAAATCAATAGAGGATGAATCAGTGGAAAGTTCCCTTAAAATAAATTAGTATTATTACTGGTCATGGACCAGGGAGAGAAATATGAAAAAAGGTTTTTTAAGTAAAAATTTTATGTTTACTATGATTTTAGCAGCAATTGTTGTTGCATTTGGAATTTTTATTACATTTCAAAGTCAGAGCTTTTTGAGCATCCTTTTGATTTTGTTTGGTATTGCAAGTGTGATCAACGGTGTTAAAGAGCTGCTTCTTGTTGCTCAGTTCAATGAATTCAAAACTACAAGAATAGCTGGTGTTATCAGTGGTATTGTAAGTATTGCTGTTGGTTTGGTTATCATCATCTATCCTTTTGTTTCAACACAGATAGCAACCACAATTGTTCTTTATCTGTTTGCTTTCCAGTTGATCATAGCAGCATTATCTAGATTGGTAAGTTCTTTGACAGCAAAGAGAAACAAGCTTGAGGGCTTCTCTCTTTCAATCATTCCTGCTGTATTCAACATCATTGTTGCTTTGATATTCATCATATACCCAGGACAGGTAACAGACTTCTTTGTTAAGATTGTTGGTATAATTACAATTCTCTACGGTCTCGGTCTTTTTGTTTGGGCATTCAGAATGAGAAAAGTTGAAAAAGATTTCAACAGTAAAGAAACAGAAGGAGAGGCAGAAGAACTTAACTAAATAAAAAAAATGTATAAAAATTGCATACTTATGCATGCAAAACAGTTGACATTTATTTTAGTTCTATGCAATATAAAACCATGAACACAATTATAGCGAACCTACATCATCTACATATAGCTTTCAACCGACCATAAGTGGTGTGGACGTTTCGTCATACTCAAGTCTCCGCTTATGCGGGGATTTTTTTTTACAAAAATATATTTTAAAAATTTTAAGAGGATACAAACATGGAAAAGAAATTAAGAATAGCAATTCAAAGTAAGGGCCGATTGAGCGAGAAATCATTGGGAATAATTGAGCAGTGTGGTATCAATTTTGGTAATGACCCAAGAGTTCTTAAGGAAGAAGCATATAACTTCCCATTGGAATTTTTGTTCGTTCGTGATGATGATATTCCAGGCTATGTTAAAGCTGGTATTGCAGATATCGGAATTGTAGGACGCAATGAATTTGATGAGAAGCAGATAGCCCTAGATGTCATAAGAGATTTGGGTTTTGCAAAATGTCGTCTTTCTGTTGCTGTCCCTAATTCTTTCAATTACACAGGTCTCAAAGATCTCGATGGACTCAGAATTGCAACTTCTTATCCAAATATTTTGGATGGAGTTCTCAAGAAGAATGGTGTCAGTGCATCCTATGTAAATGTTTCAGGATCTGTTGAGGTCACTCCTGCAATTGGAGTTGCTGATGCAATATGTGATCTTGTGAGCACAGGCACAACATTGAAGATGAATGGCCTGAAAGAAGTTGAAGAGATATATCAGAGTTCTGCAATAATGGTGATGAATCCAGATATTGAACCTGAAAGAAAGAGCATCCTTGATAAATTGCTGCTCAGAATTGACAGTGTAATCAGAGCAAAGAATTATAAATATGTAATGTTCAACTTACCAGAAGAGCACATCAAAGAAGCAGCTGCTATCGTTGGAGGAATGAAATCCCCTACAGTAACAAAGCTGTTTGAATCTGATTGGGTATCTGTTCAGACTGTTGTTGCAGAAGATAAGTTCTGGAGTGTTTTTGATAAGCTTATAGAACTCGGTGCTGAAGGTATTCTTGTAACAAGAATCGAAAAGATGACGGAGTAACAGTATGGATATCAAAAGTTATTATGATCCAAGTTTGAATGAGCTAGATGCAATTGTATCAAGAAAGCTTCAAGATGACAGTTCAATAAAAGATTCAGTTGTTGAAATTCTCAATAAAGTTAAAGAAGAAGGCGATGATGCTCTTTATTATTACAGTGAGAAATTTGATGGTGTAAAACTTGATTCTCTGATTGTCTCAGAGAGTGAGTTTGAAGAAGCTGAGGCTCTTGTCAGTGATGATATGAAAAACTCACTTAAAATAGCCTCAAAAAATATAAGAGCCTTTCATGAAGCACAGCTTCCTGAAGGAGAGTGTGTTGAGGTTATGGATGGAATAAAACTTGAAAGAAAGATTGTTCCAATCTCAACAGTTGGGCTTTATGTTCCAGGAGGAACTGCTCCACTGTTCTCCACTGTTCTCATGCTATCCATTCCTGCAAAGGTTGCAGGATGCAAGAATATAGTTCTTTCAACTCCACCGATGAAAAACGGAAAGGTGAATCCTATAGTTCTCTATGCAGCAAAACTCTCTGGAGTCAGTGATGTATATAAAATTGGAGGAGCTGGAGCAATAGCAGCAATGGCCTATGGAACAGACAGTGTCACAAAAGTTGATAAGATCTTTGGACCTGGCAACAGGTATGTGAGCACCGCAAAAATGATGGTCTCATCATTTGTTTCAATCGACATGCTGGCCGGCCCAAGTGAGGTCATGGTTGTAGCAGATGTCAAATCAAATCCAAACTTTGTTGCAAGCGACTTTCTATCTCAAGCAGAGCATGGTAAGGACAGTCAATCTGTGCTTACAATCATTGCAGAAAAAGAAGAGGGTGAGATCTACAAAGAAAAGTTCTTAGAAGCTTTAGATTCTCAACTTAAAATCCTTCCTCGTCATGAATACCTTCTTCCTTCCCTTAAAAATTCAAAAATAATTATAGAACCTAGTGTTGAAAAAGCACAGATTGCAGTAAACATCTATGCTCCAGAGCATCTAGTTGTGAACATAGATGATGCAAGATCATTTATAGATGGTATCAGCAATGCAGGCTCCATCTTCTTGGGACCTTATGCATGTGAGAGTGCTGGCGATTATGCAAGTGGTACAAATCACACTCTTCCAACAAGTGGATGGGCAGTGAGTCAAAGTGGAGTGAGTACAGACTCCTTCATCAAGAAAATCACTGTTCAGACAATCTCAAAAGCTGGACTTACAGAACTTGGTAAGACAATAATAACAATGGCTGAAGGTGAGGGCCTTCAAGCTCATGCAAATGCCGTTAAGGTGAGGATGAAATAATATGAAAGAATTATTGAGAGATAACATCAGAGATCTTGTTCCATACAGCTGTGCCAGAGATGAGTTCACAGGTGAGGCTGAGGTTTATTTGGATGCCAATGAAAATTTCTTTGACTATCTTGGAGATGGATACAATCGATATCCAGATCCTCTCTGCAGAGATTTGAGACTTGAAATTGAAAAGAAGATTGGTCTTCCTTTCAACAACACAGTTATTGGAAATGGAAGTGATGAGCTAATTGATAATTTAATAAGAATTTTCTGTGAGCCAAAGAAGGAATCTATCTTGATCATGCCACCAACATATGGTGCATACAAGGTGTTTGCAGATGTAAATGATGTAACTTGCAGAGAGCTTCCTCTGAATAAAGATTTTTCAATCGATGTTGATGGTTTCACCAATTTCTCAAAGTTGAACAGTGACAGCACAGACAGATGCAAGATTGCATTTCTATGCTCTCCAAACAATCCAACAGGAGAGGCTCAGAGCAATGAAGTGATTGCCAAGATGGCATCTTCTTTCTCCGGAATCCTTGTTGTTGATGAGGCCTATGGTGAGTTCAGTGACAAAGAAAGTGCTGTTGACCTCATTGACGAGTTTCCAAACATTGTGGTTTTGAAGACATTCTCCAAATGCTGGGGACTTGCAGGTGCAAGACTTGGAATGATGGTTGCAGATGAATATATATGTGAGGTGATGAACAAAGTAAAAGCTCCATATAATGTTGGCATTCCAGCTCAAAAAGCAGGACTTGATCAGCTAGCAAAAAGCAAAGAGATTTTGATTGAAAGAGATGATGTCATAAAAAGACGAAATGAGTATTTTGAGAAGTTCAAAACACTTGATATCGTAGAGAAAGTTTATGAAAGTGATGCAAACTTCCTGTTGATGAAGACCAAAAACAGTGACCAAATCTGTAAAGAATTGCAGAAAAAGGGTATCATAATAAGAAATAGAAATAAGGATTTACACTGCAGAAACTGTGTGAGAATCACAATAGGTTCTGAAGAAGAGTGCAAACGAGTTTTTGATGAAATGAGTGAGATAAAATTATGAAAAAAATAAGCAACAGACCTGTCTTGTTTGTAGATAGAGATGGTGTTATTGTGCAACCATGTAGAATAGATACCTATGAAAAGATCATCTACAGACCTGGTGTATTCAACGCTCTCTCTCAGATATGCAGAGAAGGTAACTTTGAAATTGTTATGGTCAGCAATCAAGATGGAGTGGACACTCCAATGTTCCCTCGTGAGAGCTTCTATGGTCCTCACAACAGAATAGTGGAAACACTTGAAGGTGAGGGAATTAGATTTGATGATTTCTGTATAGACCTATCTCTAAGCGAAGATAACTGTCCTGGAAGAAAGCCCGGAACTGCAATGCTTGAGAAGTACAGAAGTGGAGACTATGATCTTCAGAACTCCTTCATGATAGGTGATCGTCTCAATGATATGCGTCTTGCCAAAAATATGGGAATCAAAGGAATCTGGTTTGCATCAGAGGATGTTTTTGATGATAAAGATGTTGCTCCTGAGTTGATTCCAAGTGAAGATGAGTATGAAGAATTGAAAGACCTCATTGCCCTTCAAACTGATAATTGGCTTGAAATAGCAAATTTCCTTGTTGGCTCTGATAACAGATTGCAAAGAAAAGCCACTGTATCAAGAAATACAAAAGAAACAAAAATTGAGTTGAGTGTGAACCTTGATGGAAGTGGAAAAGGTGAGATCAATACAGGAATAGAATTCTTTGATCACATGCTATCTCAGGTTCTGAGACACAGCAATATGGATATCAATCTAAAAGCTGAAGGCGACCTTGGAGTTGATGAACATCATACTGTAGAAGATATTGCAATTGTTCTTGGCTCTGCCATTCGTGAGGCTCTAGGCGATAAGAGAGGAATCTCTCGATACGGATTCAATTTATTGACCATGGATGAGGTTCTAGCACAGTGTGCTCTTGATTTCTCAGGTCGTCCCTATCTTGTATGGGATGTTGAGTTCAAACGAGAGTATGTTGGTACCTTCCCAACTGAAATGTTCGAGCACTTCTTCAAATCATTCAGTGATGCAGCACAGTGCAATTTGAACATAACTGTTTCAAAGGGAAACACTCATCATATGATTGAAGCTGTTTATAAATGTTTCGCGAAAGCTATAAGACAGGCTATCTACAGATATCCTTTCTCAAATGAATTGCCATCTACAAAAGGTATGCTTTAAACCCAGTCTGACTGAGATAATATTCTCAGTTCAGTATAATATTTAGGAAAATTATATGATAGCAATAGTTAAATACAATGCAGGAAACATACAATCTGTTATGTGTGCTTTGAACCGTCTTGGATATGATGCAGTTGTAACTGATGATATTGAGATGATCAAAAAGGCAGACAAGGTTATATTTCCAGGAGTTGGAGAGGCATCAACTGCTATGGCTTATTTAGAGAGCACCAATTTGATTGATACTCTCAAAAATCTGAAGAAGCCATTTTTAGGTATATGTCTTGGAATGCAGCTTGTATGTGAGCGAAGTGAAGAGAATGACTGCAGGTGCATGGGAATATTTGATGTACCTGTTGTGGAATTTGATAAGAACTCTGGTTTCAAAATTCCTCATGTTGGATGGAACACCATATATGATCTCAAAAGTGATCTCTATAAAGATGTGAGTGAAAATTCTTACTGCTACTTTGTTCACACCTATTATGTGCCTGTTTGCGATTACACAATAGCAAAGTGTGAATATGCTGGAGTCTCTTTCTCGGCATCCATCAAAAAAGATAACTTCTATGCAACTCAATTCCACCCAGAGAAGAGTGGATCCATTGGTGAGACAGTACTCAACAATTTCTTAAAAATGGAGGATAAGTGATGATTATAATTCCTGCTATTGATATTTTTGAAGGCCAGCTTGTCAGATTGAATCAAGGTGATTATGCAAGTGTGAAGCAATATGGATTATCTCCTCTTGAGATTGCAAAATCATTTGAGGGCTCTGGTCTAACTCATCTTCATCTTGTTGATCTAGAAGGAGCGAAGAGTGGCTCTCCTAAGAATCTGAAGATACTTGAGCAGATTGCAGACAATACAGATCTGATAATTGATTTTGGTGGGGGAGTCAAGACAAGAGAGTCTTTGATCTCATCTTTCAATGCTGGTGCAAATAGAATTACATGTGGCTCAATTGCAGTAAAAAGCAGAGCTCTTGTACTTGAATGGCTCAAAGAATTTGGTGAGAGCAAGCTTGTTCTTGGTGCTGATTGCAGAGACAACATGATTGCAACAAGTGGTTGGCTTGATACAAGTGGATTTGAGGTTCATGATTTTGTAAAATCATACATTGATGAAGGTTTCAAAAGAGTCGTTGTTACAGATATTTCAAAAGATGGAATGCTTGCAGGTCCATCCTTTGATCTTTATAAAAGTTTGATAAAAAGTACTTCTTGCAATCTTGAACTTGTTGCATCTGGTGGAGTTTCATGCAAACAGGATCTCTTAGATCTCAATGATATCTCATGCTATGCTGCAATTGTTGGAAAGGCCTTCTATGAAGGAAGAATAAGTCTTGAAGAATTATCAAAACTTGAGGAGAGATTCAATGCTAGCTAAAAGAATAATACCGTGCCTTGATGTGTGCAACGGAAGAACTGTCAAAGGTGTAAACTTTGTGAATTTGAGAGATGCTGGAGATGCTGTTGAACTTGCTAAGACCTACAGTGACAATGGTGCTGATGAACTTGTATTTCTCGATATAACAGCAACTGTTGAGAAGAGAAAGACTCTGTCTGAACTTGTGAAGAATATATCCAAAACCATAAGCATACCATTTACAGTTGGTGGTGGAATAAACACCATTGAAGATGTTGATGTCATGTTGAGCTGCGGTGCAGATAAGATTTCAATCAACTCCATATGTGTAAAAAATCCTGATATAATTGGAGAGCTCTCACATACCTTTGGCTCTCAATGTGTTGTGTGCGCATTGGATGTAAAAAGAAATGATGCATTCAATAAAAATGGCCTTGATGGTTGGGAGATTTACACTCATGGCGGACGCGTTGCAACAGGTCTTGATGCTTTTGATTTTGCAAAAGAGGTTTACAATCGTGGAGCTGGAGAGATCTTGCTGACGAGCATGAACAGTGATGGATGCAAGAATGGATTTGAAATTGATCTCACAAAAAGAATAAGCAAATCTGTTTCAATTCCTGTCATTGCCTCAGGTGGAGCTGGCAACATGGAGCACTTCAAAGACGTGTTTGAAGATGGATGTGCTGATGCAGCACTTGCGGCATCAATATTTCATTTTGGTGAAGTTCAAATCATGGACTTGAAACGATATCTTAATGATAATAATATAAGTGTACGTTTATAAGGAAATAAAGGGAAAAAATATGATAACTTTAGATAAAATTGATGAGCTTGATTTTGAAAAAACAGGTGGTTTGATTCCAGCTATTATTCAAGATGCAAGAACTAAAACAGTATTGATGCTTGGATTCATGAATAAAGAATCTCTTGCTAAGACAATTAATTCAAAACTTGTTACTTTCTATTCAAGATCACGACAGACCTTGTGGACAAAGGGCGAGACAAGTGGCAACTATCTAGAATTGAGAGATATCAAGATGGATTGTGATAAAGACACTCTGTTGGTTTATGCAATTCCTTCAGGTCCCACCTGTCATACCGGTGCCGATACATGTTTCTTTGAATCAAACAAACCAGATGATGTTGATACAAGAGACTTCTTGTTCTATCTAGAAAAAGTAATTGAAGATAGAAGAGAGTATCCTGTGGAGGGGTCCTACACAAACAATCTGTTCTCTCGAGGAATAAAGAAGATTGCTCAGAAAGTTGGAGAGGAAGCCACTGAAGTTGTGATAGAATCACAGTATGGCAAGCAAGATTTATTGGTAAATGAAGCAGCAGATTTATTGTACCATCTTCAAGTTTTACTTACATACAAAGATGTGAAACTGATTCAGGTACTTGAATGTCTTAAAGAGCGTCATTCATAAAAACGAAACGATGAAGAGTTGGGAGGAATACCTCCCATTTTTTATAGGTCATCAATTGTGTTGAATTCATGAAAATCCTGCATTGAATGAAAATCATCCTCACTGAAGAT
>JBFHKM010000065.1:0-15751 GCA_041595335.1 Sphaerochaetaceae bacterium | reverse complement strand
TTTTAATAATTGATATGCATTCCTAAACTTGGGTTATCCAATAAGGAGTGCATTTTTTAAAATATCTATTTCAATCCTAATTTTATTATATTGAAAGAGAGTTTCAAGACAAAGATTGTATTTCCATCTTGAAAATCAATTGAGGAGATCTGCGCTATTCTCTTCAATCTGTATGCAAGAGAATTTCTATGAATGTTAAGATGAAGTGCTGTCTCTTTGGCACTGTTTTCATGTTCGACAAACATCTTCAAAGTCTCAAGCAGTTTTGTGTTGTTCATCTCATCATATCTCTCAAGTAAGTGAATTGATGGGTGAATGAATGATGCGATAGACACCTGTTGATTGACGCAGTAAAGAAGGTCAGATGTTATGCACGATTCATAATTAAAGATATATTCTTCATCAGAATTCTTCTCACTCAACTCTATGGCCTGACATGATTGTCTGTAATACAGTGCAAAATCTTCTATTTTTAAAAAAGGAAGACTCACCCCTATTTTCAAAGAATGTCTTTGTGCAAATTTCACTAGTGCCAATCTATGATCACAACCAATCTGCATTCCATCTTCCAATTGATACAGAGCTGCAATTCCTTTTTTAAAGAAAACCATCTGAATTCCAGGAAGTAAGTTGGCCATCATAAGGCTTATTTGAGTCAGTGTTTTAGAATCTTCATCTTCCAACTGTTTTATTGATAGAGCTACAAGATTTGATGAATATTTCATTGAGGCAATCTGTGGTGCTATATCTTCAGATGATGCACCTATAAGCAAGTCATAAAGAACCTTCTGCATTGGAATGCTGCAGTGAAGTAGATAAGGAAAATATTTGATAAGTACCTTCCCGGCTGCCAAGCTCACCGAGCGAAGAATCTTCAACTGCTTTGGTAAGACAGATGTATCTTGCAGAAGCATGAGGACAGTCCCGACTTTATTATCATTCACAAGAATCTTGCTGCAGAGTTTCCTAGTTGGAGATGTTGTGCACGACACCTCAAACACTTCATTTGTTTTTGGAGAGTACTTCACACTCTCAAGCTCCCCTACAGCTTTAACAAAATCATAACTGCAGTAGCCCTGCTCTATGTTGTTCTGCCAAAGTGCATCCTCTATTGGAAAAATAGTTGAGTGAGATAGTACCTTAAATTCATCATCAAGAATGATGATAGGATTTCCTAACTTTGCAGCTGCTTTGTTTGAAAACACATCAAGAGAGCTCTCATCACATACACTATCAATCAATTCATCATAGAAATAGCTTATATCTTGATCCTCTAGAAGTTTCTTTGCATGATTGAACGCCAAAAATAAATCATCTTTCAAAACGTAAGACAGATTGGAAATTTGATTGTCATTCTCTTCATTTTCTGAGACAAGAATGCAGCTTTCTGGAGGTTCTGTATCTTTAGAAATATCACATTCATAACCCAAATAAAGTACATGATCATCAAATGTATTTTCTGTTCCATCAATCAACAAAACAGAGCGGATTTCTTGAGTTCCATTTGATGAGATGAGCTTCAAATCTATAAGCTTGGAGAGCACTTCAATGATTGTTTGATACTTCATTTTTAACCTCAAATTTAAGCTTAGTGCCTGATGCACAAATTGTCAAATCTTTTTCAATGCAACATACACATACGGAAAAAGTAAAATCATACGCATAATATAAAAGACACTATGACAAATAAAGGAGAATTGCTGTGTACAACAAACTATTTAGTGAAGGTAAAATCGGGAATCTTAAGTTGAAGAATCGTCTTGTGATGTCACCAATGGGAATTGGTCTTGCAGAACTTGATGGAAGTCCTTCCAAAGAGATGATTGCTTTTTATGAAGAAAGAGCTAAAGGTGGAGCTGGATTGATCATTCCAGAGATAACCAGAATCAATGATGAAACAGGAGTTGGTTTGATGAGACAGCTCTCTGTTACAAAAGATCGACATATTGAGCCTCTATCACGTATGGCAGCTGCCATTCACGCACATGATTGCAAGATATTCATTCAATTGCATCATCCAGGTCGTGAGGGTGTATCAGCATTGATTGGCAATCAACCAGTTGTTGCTCCATCTGCTATAATGTGCAAATCAAGTCTTCAAGAGACAAGAGCTCTCACCAACAAAGAGGTAAAGCAGCTCATTCAGCAGTTCATTGATGGTGCTGTTCGTGTTCATAAAGCAGGCTGTGATGGTGTTGAGCTTCATGCAGCTCATGGATATTTAATAAACCAATTTCTCAGTCCATATACAAACAAAAGAGAAGATGAATATGGCGGTAATTTTGAAAACCGAATGAGATTCATCAGCGAGATAATTGAAGGCATCAAAAAAGAATGTGGAAAGAACTACCCTCTTGGTGTTCGTCTTACTGTAGATGAATTTTTATCAACAACAGGAGTAACAGAGGACTACATTCACCTTGAAGATGGAATAAAAATTGCAAAGAATTTACAGGCACTAGGAATTGATTTCCTTGATGTCAGCTGTGGAATATATGAAACAGGAATGACCTGTGTTGAACCAATCTCTTTCGACCAAGGTTGGAGATATAATTTCATAAAAGCTGTTAAGAATCAGGTTCAAATTCCAATCATTGCAGTAAGCACAATAAGAGAGCCATCTTTTGCAGAGAAGTTCTTAGAAGATGGTGTTACAGATTTTGTTTCTCTTGGTCGTTCCTGGCTTGCAGATGACCATTGGGGTGAGAAAGTCAGAACAGGACATGAGGATCAATTATGTAAATGTGTATCATGTCTAAGATGCTTTGAAAGCCTAGGTGAGTACAACATCGCAGGTTATCCTGCAGAATGTGCAGTCAATCCACGAATGGCAAGAGAGCTCAAATACGGACTTCCAAAACATGATGCAGGAACTCATAAAGTGGTCGTTGTTGGAGGCGGTCCTGGTGGAATGAGTGCAGCAAGAACACTTGCAGAAAGAGGAATCAAGGTAACATTGCTTGAGAAGTCTTCAAGCCTTGGAGGACTTGTTTCAATAGGAAAAGAGCCACCACACAAGCAGTGCATGAATTGGATCATGGATTATTACACTGAGGAATTCAGCAGACTTGGTGTCAAAGTCAAACTAAACACCGAAGCAACTGTTGATTCAGTAAAATCTATGTCTCCAGATTCTGTTGTTGTGGCAACAGGAAGCACTGAGATTGTACCAAGTTCAATTCCTGGAATTGATAAAAAGAATGTCTACTCTGTTGAGCAGGTACTAAATGGCACATCAGGCCTCAAGAATAAGAAAATAGTTCTTGTTGGTGCTGGTATGACAGGCTTGGAGACAGCTGAATATCTGTGTGATCAGAAAAATGAAGTAACTGTTGTGGATATGCTGGACAAGGTAGCTCCAGAGGGATTTCATACAAATGTTTTGGATGTAACTCTCAAATTGAAGAAGTATGGTGTCAAATACCTATTATCACATCTGTTGAAAGAAATTGAAGCAAAGGACGTTGTTCTGGAGGAACTTGAAACCAAAGCTAAGAAGAAAATTGAGTGTGATGCTGTTGTTCTATCACTTGGACAGAAGTCAGATCACAGATTGTATGACAGTCTTAAAGAAGCCGGTCTTGATGTTCATCTTGTAGGAGATGCTGTGAAAGTTGGAAGATTGGCTCCTGCTATCAGAGGTGGATTTGAGATTGGAAGAAAGCTATTTACATCTGAGTTGAAGGGACCATCCTTCATTGCAACTGAAGATGAGATGGATAACTTTGCAAAGGTATCAAACATGAAGGATCAAGAGGGAGTTTATCTCGCTTATCTTACAGACCCTGAGGCAATAAAGAAGATTCTTCCAAAAGGTTTGACTCCTTTCTCAATGCCTGTGATGACACTATCAGTCTGCCACGTAAAAGATCCATCATTTGCTGAGGACTATTACGAAGCAATTCTTGGTTGCTATGCAATGCATGGAAAAGACTTAGGAGCCTACTGCATTGCACTAGCTCTCAGTGGTAATGGTTCTGAGATGGCAACACAGCTTGGCCGAGACAATGCTGGTATTCCTAAAAAGTTGGGAGCAACAATCTCAATAAAACGTGATGGAGATTGTGTTTCTGTAAGTGTGAGCAGAAAAGGTACTCAATTAGTTGATGCAACTATGACTCTTGGAGAGTACAACAATGCAATAGCTGATGCTCTGTATCAATCCCCTAAGAAGGGAAAGACAACATACGGATATGGTTATTACTACATGTTTGATAGAGAGTGTGATGAGGAAGGAAAAGCTGAGTTCACCAATGCAAGATTGGTGAAGAATCTTTGCCAATACAATTACAAATCCTGGGAACCAGGTTTTACAGCATTGCATCTCAAATCAAGTGCAGATGACCCTTGGGCATCATTCCCTATCAACACAATCATAGGAGGAGCCTACTCAACAAATGATTTACTTCTTAAGAAGCTATCACTTGTAGAGAAAGTAGATTCTGATGAGGTCATACCAAAATTGTTGAAATCTCGCTACGATGGAACTGCATTTATGGTAAAAAATAATATTTAGAATCCATTCTATTTCATTGGGGCTGCTTCGAAGATGATTTTAAAGATCATCAAGAAGCAGCCTTCTTTTATTTCAACGGATTCGATCTTTCATCACACTTATTCATAAATGCTTTGATTGTATCTTCATCAGCAAAATATTTTTCAATGTTGAGCTCAACCTTTATCTTCCTGAAGATGCAGCATCCATCGCCCTCTCAAGTTTTTTGATTTCACTCTCAGTTTTAATTGTATATGGATTTTTAAAGGTTTCTATTTGTATATAAATTTTCCATATATTTTCAACACCAACACCAATGGTGTATCAATCACAAGTTAAAATTTCAAAACTGACTCAATAATAATTCTTAATTACATTTTTGTCTGCAGCAAGTGATGATAGTATTGAAGCAGAGACTGATAAATTAATCTCATGAGCATCTATCATTTAGATTGTAAAATTATACCATTTTACAATCAGAAGTCTTACACGGCCCATTATACGGCTTAAGACAAACTTTTGAGACACTCTTCCATATGTTCTTCTTTCCATCGTCTCAATTGCCTCTGGACCATCCCTATTCTCTTCATAAATGATATTGAAACTCTAAGTATCAAATACATTTTGATATCATATAAGTAAGTTTCAACAAAACTTCAGCATTCATTTTATATCATTTGTATGTGTATTCTATTTTCTGGACAAAAAAAGAGCCCACCCTAAGGTGAGCTATATTATAATATAATTGGTTTATTACTGTAATAATAGTAGAGAGAAAACCAAAGTAAACAAAGCAACAGTTTCTACGATACCAATAACGATAAAGTAGTTAGCTGTACCTTTACCTGTTTCAGCCAAAGCATCACAAGCACTTGCAGCAGTTTTACCTTGCATCCAAGCAGATAGACCAATAGCCAAACCACCGAATACACCAACACCAAATGCCAAAACAGAATTAGCACCTGCAGCTAGAGCTGCACTGATGAAGTTCATCAACAAGAAACCATAAATTGTCTGTGTCAATGGAGCACCAGCAAAAGCTACCATAATAAATGGTGCAGGTTTACCGTTTGCATAACATTTCTTCCAACTTCCAACTGCAGCTTGTGCAGCTGCACCAGCTCCTAATCCTGAACCCAATGCTGACAATGCCAATGCACATGCTAAACCAATATAAGCTAAACTATTCATATTAAAACTCCTCAGTTGTTATCATAACAACTTTAATTTGCAATTATTCTTTAACCGTTTCAGAGAACGGTGTATATTCAATTCCAGACCATTCCATTCCGACTTGGCCTGAGAACTCCAAAAGATTCAATCTGACACCGTGAACGATAACAGAAAGTAGACCCATAGCCAGGTTCAAACCATGACCAACGATCAATATTAAAATACCAACGATTGTTGTTGCGCCACCAAGCAGAGGTGCTGCCATAGCATTGAAACTCTGTGCAATAGCTAATGTAGCAAGACCTACAGCAAACAATCTTATGTAACTCATTATGTTTGAGAAACAACTAATTGTATCTAAGAATGTAGTAAAGAAACCACCAAGTCCTGCTTTCAAACCATTGCTGAATGGCTCTCCTGCTTTCTGTGATCCAAATAATACAACCAAGACAAAACCAACTCCAATAATTGGGAATACAACTCCATAATCACATGGATTTTGAATAACCAAATTCAATACCACGAAATACAAAGCAAGAATATCCATCAACCAACCGATATCGGCAAGCAATGAGATATCTTTATTTCTTACCTTTCTAGTGATGTTGATCACTTCAGCAAGAGATAGTTGTATTGTTCCAAGTATGAAACAGAACTGCATGATGTTATTCTGTGCAGCGCCTGCGTCCACATTAAACAATGCTGGATAGTTAGCTATTGCCGGTACAACAAGATTCTTCAAGAAAGTGTTTGCTACAATTGCTTCTGAACCAAACCAGGTACCTGTTAAGGATCCCCAAATTATGGTTGCAATAGAGAGAACATAAATCAATATGTTTCCTGTAGTCAGCTCTTTTGATTTCTTCTGCATACCAAGACCAGCTAATAGGAATATCAATCCATAACCGGCATCACCAATAATCATTGCGAAGAACAGTGTGAAGAACATCAAGAACCATTCTGAGATATCACCTTCCCTGTAACCAGGTACGGTACCTAAGATATCAAATAAAGGTTTTATGATGCCAACGCCTTTCTTGTACTGTACAAGAGTTGGTGGCAAGTCTTCTTCACTTGGATCTTCAGCTAAATAACCCCAACAATTCTTCTTTGCTGTTTTTTCAAATTTGTCAAACTTTGTTACAGGAATATATCCTGTTACATAGCAAAGATTCTCATCACTGTTCATTTGAGAAGAGACCTTCTCAAAATTAATATCCATTTCCAATCTTTCGATTTCGGTATTGTATGCAGCAACATAGCAAAGAGCATCCTTAAATTTAGAATTTATCTCTTCCTCTTTCACTCTATTCTGTTCAACTCTATCACGTAGAGCTACAACACCCATCTCTGGAATTTCAAATCGACGAGCTGGGAAGCTTGAATCAAGTGGATTTCCAATAACTGCAATTGCATTTTGTTTTTCCACAGGTTTCATTTCAATAAATTTAACATCCTCTGGCATGCTAAGAAGTTCTTTCTTACCAACCAAATAGAAATATAGATCTATACCTTCGTCGCTCAACTTATCTATAGCCCTGGGATCAAAATCTCCCCAACCTTTGATTTGATCAATCAATAAACTATCTTTAACGATTGTCTCTCTAAGTTCTTTTCTTTGGCTATAAAGTCTTAATAATTTTTTCTGAAGTTTGCTCAATTCAGTTCGAGATACTTCCTTTTGTCTAGGAGCATCTTTTGCTTTCTTTGGAGCAAACTCTTCGATAGCGCTTTTTATCAATAAAACATTATCACTATCTTTCTGCAGTTCCTCACCTTTAGGACTTCTTGTGCTGTCTGTAAAGATATGGATGACTCCACTCTTTCTAAGAGATTTTAACATGTCTCCCTTATTATGAGTTTCAACAACTACAGAAACTTTTTTCATGGGAACTATCATACCTGTGCCCCCATTGCTTTGGTTTTAGCAATCTTACCACGAACAACGGCAGCTGCCTGCTGATCTCCTAGGTAAATACTAATTCTCTTGATATTTTTCTTAGCTTCAGGAATCTTAACTTTCTCAAAAAGATTAACTCTCTGAGATGTAGTTCTGAGTTCTTTACCAAGCAAATCCATTTGGATATCAAGAGTACTGATCAGTGCATCAAGTCTTGCATATTCACGTAGTGTGCTGATACCATCATCAACCCAAAGAGGATATTCATTCAAATCATAATCGATTTCCTGAAATGTGAGCTCTTTGAACTCTGGTATTGTAACACCTGCAATATTGCTTTTCACACGTACTACTCTGTCAATCTTAACAAGATTGGAAAGTTGTTTATCTTTTGCAAAGACTTTATTTTCTGCATAAACACAAATCCAGTCCTGCATTCCGTCAACAAGCTTCTGCTGTTCAACCTTTAGCGCAACAACCTTACTTTCGATGTCTCTTATTACCATCTGCAACTGTTGTTTTTTCAACTGCAGAGTTGGAAGGTATCGGGTAAATTGTTTTAGCTGGTCTTTCTGCTTTTTCTGCTCGTTTTTAGTCAATTTGACGGCCATTTTACCTCCCTATTAAGCTTCTTTCTTAGGCCAACGACTCATAATTAAATCAGTTTTCAAACCAGTTTCATTTGGTTCAAAACAGTCAGCTAAGATTTCCCATCCAAGGTCCAATGCTTCTTCTAGTGGAATATTTACAGATAAGTCCATCATCTTTGATTCAAACAATTCACCATATTTAAGAAGTTTTTCATCCCAGTCAGTCATCTGGAAACCCATTGATTTCTTTTCGAGTGACTCTTTATATGAAGCATAAAGTTTGATCATACCATCCATCAAAGCTCTGTGGTCATCACGAGTGTCTTTGTTAACCTGCTGTTTCAGACGAGATAGAGAACCGAATGGCTCAATTCTTCCGCCCTTGAGGTAATACTGACCTTCTGTGATATAACCAGTGTTATCAGGTACTGGGTGAGTTACATCATCACCAGGCATTGTGGTAACAGCTAAGATGGTCAATGAACCTGCACCTTCAAAGTCAACAGCCTTCTCATAACGAGATGCCAATGCTGAATAAAGGTCTCCAGGATAACCACGGTTAGATGGAACTTGGTCTTTTGTAATAGCCATTTCTTTCATAGCATCAGCAAAGTTTGTCATATCAGATAGAAGTACCAAAACTTTCTTACCATCAATAGCAAATTTCTCAGCTACAGCCAAAGCCATATCAGGAACCAACATACACTCAACAGATGGATCTGATGCAGTATGAATGAACATTATTGTACGACTCATAGCACCACTCTTCTCTAGAGTGTCTTTAAAATATAGATAATCATCATATTTTAACCCCATACCACCTAAGATGATCAAATCAACTTCAGCCTGCATAGCAATACGAGCTAATAATTGGTTATAAGGTTCACCGGATACAGAGAAAATAGGTAATTTTTGAGATTCAACCAATGTGTTGAAAACATCAATCATTGGAATACCAGTTCTAATCATGTTACGAGGAATAATTCTCTTAGCAGGATTAACAGATGGACCACCAATATCAATCATGTTTTCATTCAATTCTGGTCCTTTATCACGAGGAACACCAGAACCGGTAAATACACGGCCTAATAAATCATCACTGTATGAAACTTTCATAGCTTGATTTAAGAAACGAACTTGGTCACCAGTTGAAATACCAGTAGCACCAGCAAAAACTTGAAGAGATACTAGATCGCCCTGTAATTTAATTACATTGGCATAACTTTCACCACTTTGAGTTGTTACGATAGCAAGTTCATCATTTTTGACACCCTTTGCACGAACGCTAATAACGTTACCGACAATGGATTCAATTTGGGTATATACTTTTTGCATTATTTTACACCTACCTTATAGTAACTTCTCGCCAGCTTCATCAAAGCTTGAGAATTCTTTATTGAATAAATCGTCGATTTCGCCTTCAAGTTGTTTAAATCTTTCGCACTTAAACTCTACGTTATTCCAGTCTAAGAATTTCTGTCTAACTTCATTGAAGTACAAACGTACATCTTTTTTATCTGTCATCTTGAATTTAGCAGCCAATACCTTGAACAATTTATCAAATGAATACTGCTGTCTTTCAACAATAACTGCTGCATCAACAGGATCAAATGAGTTCTGCTGTAGATATACTGAATCTAGAAGTTCACTTTTTTGATACTCAACATAATCTTCAACACTTGTACCTTCTTCACCAACAACTTTCATCATCTGGTTTACTTCAGTACCTCTGAATAAAATGCTTCTTGCATATTCAACTTTATCACTTTGAATGACACCATCATACTTTGACCATGATTCAAGGGAATCAATAGCTGGGTATTTACGAGCATCTGATCTCTCACGAGATAGACCGTGGAATGCACCAACAACCTTCAAAGTAGCTTGAGTTACAGGTTCTTCAAAGTTACCACCTGCAGGAGATACTGTACCACCGATTGTTACGGAAGCAGTTCTGCCGTCTTTAAGTCTTACCTTACCAGCTCTTTCATAGAATTCTGCAATTCTTGTTTCTAAGTAAGCAGGGAAAGCTTCTTCACCTGGAATTTCTTCCAAACGACCACTCATTTCTCTCATAGCCTGAGCCCAACGAGAAGTTGAATCAGCCAACATCAAAACATTGAGTCCCATCTGTCTGTAGTATTCTGCCATTGTAACAGCTGTATATACAGAAGCTTCACGGGATGCAACAGGCATTGATGATGTGTTACAGATGATGATTGTTCTTTCCATCAAAGATTTACCAGTTTTTGGATCAACTAATTCTGGGAATTCTTTAAGTACTTCTACAACCTCACCAGCTCTTTCACCACATGCAGCGATAATTACAATATCAACATCAGCATTTCTACTTTCCATGTGCTGTAAAACAGTCTTACCAGCACCGAAAGGACCAGGAACACAGAATGTACCACCTTTAGCTACAGGAAGGAATGTATCAATAACTCTAACTTTCATTACCAATGGTTCATCAGGTCTCAATCTTTCATCGTAAAGTTTGATTGCTTTTTTAACTGGCCAAGAGAATACCATGGTCAATTCTTTCTTCTCACCTTTTGGATTCTCAATTGTAGCAATTGTCTCTCTTACATTGTATGTACCTTTTTCTTTGATTGAAACAACTTTCCAGTCAACAGGTCTAAATGTGAAAGGTACCATAATTTGGTGAGTGAACATACCTTCTGGAACTGTACCAAGAGTATCTCCAGGAGCTACAATATCGCCAACTTTAGCAACAGGTGTGAAATCCCAATCCTTATTAGGAATTGGATCCATGTAAACACCTCTCTGTAAGAAGAAACCACATTCTTTAGCCAAATCTGGTAGAGGGTTCTGCAATCCATCGTAAATCTGTTGAAGAAGGCCGGGACCAAGTTCTACACTGAGCATTTCATTGGTAAAGGAAACAGGGTCTCCAACAGCAACGCCAGATGTAGATTCAAAAACCTGCAGACTTGCTATTTTACCATTAATCTTGATTACTTCACTCTTAAGACGAACATCGCCTACGTGAATGTAACCCACCTCGTTTTTAGAAATAGCTTCGTCGAATTCGACTGTTACCATATTTCCGTTGACGCCGGTGACACGTCCATTCATATTTTCCATAATCTTCTCCACTTAATTGCCTTTAATATTCGATTGAAGGTTTGATAATAAAGCCGTAAATTCTCTATTCCCTTCCACTCTATCAAAACGAGACTTTCTTTCTAGAAGCTGTAATTTGATAGAGAAACTCAGAAGGCCTTCTAAATCAAAAACATGACTAGAGCTCTCATCATCGAGATACTTCCAGTAAAGCTGCATTATAATCAGCTCACCTTCCAAGGCATTTGGGGCAGAGAGAGCATTTCGTACACTCTCAACTATCCTAGACTCTTTATCGCCGGAGTTTTTATATTTATCTCCTGAAATTTTGAGTTTTTTGCTACGTTGGTCGGCCATTTCCTTCTTCACCATAGTCTGGAATTTCTGCCAGTTCTTTACATATGAACATGAAGTTGGTCTGCCTGAAAATGTCTCCTCAATGATATTATAGTCCTTTTTTGAAATATTACCTCTGCACATGTCAAGAAACTCGTCACAGCTAAATGGTGATTCATCTTCCCATCTTAAACTTGGTAATGTAGAAACTAAATAATAATAAGAAGCCACTCTACTCTCCTATTTGAATACTATTTCAGCGATAGCTGGAGAAAGGAATGGAGTCATCAACTTTGCAGCAGCTTCATCAGAGAAGTCAAAGTATCCTGAACCATCTTTTTCCGCTAAACGGAAACCAACATTTACATTCTTAACAGGTTTGATTTCCAAGCCCTTTTTGATCTCAGAACCAAGCTCTTTAGTCAATTCAGCAGCTAAAGCCTTAAATTCTTTTTCAGATAATTGTAATTCTGTTGTTTTTGCGTCTGTTAGATCTAAAGAAATAACACTCTTGATTAACTTAACCAAGTTATCACCTGTAAAAGCTTCACCAGTCTTTTTTACTAACAAAGAATCTAGTTGTGCAGTCAATGCCTTCTTTAATGAAAGTTGCACATCACGAGAAGCTTGCTGCAAGCTAGCTTGAGCGCTTTGATCTCGTAAAGCAATTTCTTTTTCAGCATCAGAGAGCATCTTACTAGCATCTTTTTTAGCCTGATTAATTATCTCTTTAGCCTTACTGTTAGCTTCAGATATAATCTTGGCAGCTTTCTCATTAGCCTTGTCTATTCCTTCTTTCTGAATAGATTCAACTAATTCTTGTATCTGTTGTGCCATACTATAATACCTTCCTTATTGAATAAATTATTTGTTGATAGATTAAATTCGCATAATAATCTCAGTACATACTATACTAAACTAAAGTAAATTTAGCAAATAAAAAAAAGTATTATTTGACAACTTGCAAGCATTTGTACATTAAAAAAAAAGAACCTTGTTGTAAAATTACCTCCATTCTGTTAAGTTTGATGTGCAATATAGGGGAAAATAATGTTAATAGATCCAAAACTTTCACACTACCTAAATGAAGGTCCAACTGAGGGTATAATAAGAATATATAATTTACAATCAGATAAGAGTTTACTTGTCAAAAGCAATGATATAATAAAGGATATCAAGAATATAAGATTCACTCTTGATTTAGGAATGTATAAAAATACAGAACTTCAGGAGAGCTATGCAAAAATTGGCTTGGAACTGTTTGCTTTGGATCCTTATAAAATTCTTGAAAAAAATAGTAAAAAAACTCTTGATGAGCTATTATTGGAGAGCAAAGAAGAATTATTGAAAGAAAATGTGACGTTTTTTGAATAAATTGAACAATTTTTATTTATATCATTTTTTTAAAAAATTGATTTATAATTGCATTTTTTGTCAATAATTTAGGATATATACTAATTTTTTAATGTATTTATTATTTTAAGTGAAATATTCAAAATCTTTAAATATGAAAGTAATATGCAGTTTTATGTATAAAAAATAATTTAGTCTGACACAAGTTTTAGAATTCAAATGTCCATTTGAGACTGCTGCTGTACAGCACACACACATCATACACAGAGCATGAGCAAGATTGAAAGTGGAGTTTTATGTTTTGCGCAAAAAAAAGCCCAATTTAATTAAAAATTGGGTTTCATTATTAAGCATCTCATCATGCAAATTTCTTTTTCTTCACCTCTTTTACCTGAGCCTTCTCAAATTTAGAAACATAAATTGATGCAATGATACCAATCAAAGCAATCATGATTGCAGCTGTAATATATACTCTATTCATGTTAGAAACTTCCAATATCTTGGCATTGACACTTGTTCCAACAGCTGCTCCTACAAAAAGATTGAAGGATGTTAGAGACATCACAGTACCTTTCATTGTTGGAAGCATAACTTGAAGAGTTGATACCAATGTTGATTGTATGAAGATGAAAGATATACCAAAGCCAAACAGACTCAAAATAATTAAAGGAGTGTTTGATGTGTATGAAAGAAGAATCAGGGACAGAAAACCAATGAATCCTGATAACACAAGGAAGTTTGCTCCAAGCTTCATCTTCAATTTTGAAGCGATCTTTCCACCAAATACAGTTCCAACTCCATAAGAAGCGAGGATGAAACCAACCACAAGAATTGAATATCCTGTTTTGTCCATCAAGGATATACCAGCATAGGTAAAGGTTCCAAATACTGCAAATCCTATGAAGAATAATAGAGCCACAAGTCTCATGAATTTCACATCTGAAAGCACCATCTTATAAGATTTACCAAGTTCAAGATGCTCTCTCACACCTCTATCTTTTTCAAGATACTTGAGCATTATAATAGCTAGAATGAGCTCTCCAACTCCATATACAAGATATACCATTCTCCAGGATGCTAGATAAGAAATTGAGCCACCAATGATTGTAGCAGAGGCACTTCCTAAAAAGCCCATACTCATAACACCTGCTATTGCTTTGTGTCTATCCTTATCATCAAACATCTCACCAATGAGAGCAAGTGCTACAGGAAATATTCCAGAACCAAACATTCCGTTTATCAATCTGAATGTCACAAGACTTGATAAGTTGAATGCAACGGCGCCTAAAATACTGAATATTGCAGTACCGGTTGCTGCTATATTTACTATTTTAGCCTTTCCATATTTATCTCCAAGTGGTCCAAAGATCAATGTAAACAGACCAAATCCCAGCATGTATGATGTAACTGAAATTGATGCTGCACTTATTGTGAGTCCTAAATCTTTAGCTATGCTGCTTATTAGTGTTGCTGATGCATAGTTATCTCCATTGGCCAAGAATACCATGATGCTCAAAATTATCACGGTATACTTTCTTTTCTTATCGTCCATTCTCTATTTTCCTTATCACTGATAACAAATTTGTGTAGGCTCTTCTCATTAAATATCGTTGTATGTGAGTATTTGAGAATTCCTTGTACAATTACGTCAATTTACGCAATTAACTCATATATGTACAGTATTCTTCAGAAATTAATTTCAAACCTCCATTTCAAGGCGCAAATTAGATGACTTAAGTGATTAAGTTACATTGTTGCTGGATGAATTTTGTGATTTTTAAAACTAAAAAGCCACGTCATGAAGACGCAGCTTTCTGATTTATTTTTTGATAAAGCTTTAAATTTAAGTTAGTATCTGTTTTTTCTTCTTTTTAAAACCTGATTCAATGGCATATGTTGCAAAGCAGAATACATAAATAATTGATCCATATGATAAAACAGTGATTCCTGTTTTTGCAAAATCAATTCCTCTTGAATATCTCTGTCCAGAACCTTGAGCATTCCCATTTCCTTGCCCTCTTCCGCCTTGAAATGAAGCATGTTCCTCAGCACTGGAAACTGCAGATGTTAAGTAGCTTATATATTTCCCTGTTGAAAGAGAATAAATACCAAATATAAGTGCTGATGCAATCATGATTATTGATACTATTTTGTTCATCTTGAGCTTTCTTGCAATCATCTTGTAATGCAGTCCCAGATGAATTCCAACCATAAGCAGAATTAGCGCAGCCAATGTTTTATGAACATTCTTCATGAACAGAGTTCCATAATTATTGAAAACAACACGACTTATTGCAATCGAGCTTGCAATCATTGCTATAAAAACAATGGCCATAACAAGTGATAAGAAATAGGAGAATCGAGCCTTTTTGCTCAAACCACTTCCTCTTGAAAATGCCCTTTTTGTGGTATTCACAACATACTTAGGATGGATAACAACATGAACAGCACACAAAGAGAGCATTGCAAGTCCTGCAATTTCATGAATGCTCATTCCCGTTGCACCTTTATCATATAACATCACAAACAGAAATACGAGCAAGGCATCCAAAATCAGATATTTAGTTAATTTATTTTTCATGAAAATTATTCTACTTACAGAATATTCAGAAAGCAATGTCAAACCAATCAAAAACATCAAAATTACATATAACCAAGCCCTACAATTCAACAATGATTTATAGCCAGCAACAAATAAAAACAAACTTTTTTTATATTTTATCTGTTATGAATATCTCAATAATGATACTCTTCTACAAGTAAACAATTTAGTATTAGGAGAAAACAAGTGGCTATCACAACAAATGATATTAAAAC
>JBFHKM010000064.1:0-16045 GCA_041595335.1 Sphaerochaetaceae bacterium | reverse complement strand
TGTGATAAACCTGTCATTTTTATAGGTAGGTCTTTTTTGTCTAGAATCTCACCTTGGTAATAACCACCAAGTGTGATTTCTGCAGTACCTACCAAGCAAGTATCAGTACCTTCAATTGTATAGATGTTAGATTCTGCACCACGAGGGTTGAAACCGATACCTTTTAATATATCTTCTTTTGCAACATCTGGAGTGATGAAAGGAGTGAAGCCATGTTTGATTACAATATCCATAGCATATCTTTCAATAGCCATCTGTAAAATTACAGCTTTGTTCTTTAGATAATATGATTTAGCACCAGAAACTTTAGCACCCTTATCGAAGTCAATTAAATCAAGCTTCTCACCAAGTTGTACATGATCCATTGGTTTGAAATCAAACTTAGTTGGTTCACCAAAAAACTTAATTGCAAGATTATCTTTATCTTCTTTTCCAACAGGAGCTGATGGATTTGCATAGTTTGGAATTGTAGCACCTAAAGCAAAGTATTCTGTTTCAATTTCAGATAGTTCTTTTTCAACTTCTGCAATCTGAACTTTTAACTCTTTACCTTGAGCAATCAAACCCTGACGAGTTTCATTATCCATCTTGCCTTTCATCTTTGAAGCATTGGCATTTCTAGCAGCTCTCAATTCTTCAGTTTTCTGTAAGATTTCAGCTCTTTTAGTTTGTAATTCTTCAATGTGTTCTAAATCAACATCCATGAATCTGTTTTTGATATTTGCAGATATTTCATCATGTCTGCTTTTTATTTCTTTTAAATCTATCATATTCTTTTCCTTTAAGGATAATATTATTTTATTTTAGGCATTTTTTAATAAATGTACCAGTTTATAACAGTAATTTTATGTTTATTTTTCTAAATCTCGTGATTTTTGAGCAGCTTTGCTTACAGCATTTATAACTGTGTTGTCGAAGCTACCTTCTCCAAGGGCTTTTACACCTTCTATTGTAGTTCCACCTGCAGAGCATACCTTCACCATAAGACTTATTGGATTTTCTTTTTCCATATTGTAAAGAGACATAGCACTCTCCATAGTTGAAAAAGCAATGTCAGCAGCTTGGTTGTAAGGAATACCCTCACGAGTACCACCTAGAGCCAGAGCATGTGCAAACTCAAAGATGTATGCAATAGCACTTCCTGAAATACCAATAAAAGCTGCAAATTTATCTTCATTTAAAATGAAACCTTGACCTATTGCATTGGCAATATTCATTGAATTCTTTAAATGAGATTCACTGCAATTTTTATGAGGAGCTACTGCTGTAACAGCTTTTCTTGCCTGTGCAGCAATATTAGGCATGAAACGAACAATCTCATCAGACTTGATATTATCTGAAAGAGTAGAAAGAGGAACTCCTGCTGCAATTGAAATGAAACAAACAGAATCATCATTATTGTTTCTCAATTCTTTATAAATTGCAGGAAGAATTTGAGGTTTCACACATATAACAACAATTGCACTATTTTTAACTAAGCTTTCAATACTGCTATAGGAGTAAGTTTTGGTACCTTCATTTTCTAAATAAGATTCAAGTGCTGAAATCTGTGATGGATTTGCATCAAACAGACCAACAGAGAAACTTGTTTTATCTTCTTTGTTTTGAAAAGCAATTGCTTTAGCAATTGCAGATCCCATGTTTCCCAAACCGATGAAACTAATTTTAGCTTCTTTTACCTTCTGCGCTTTCGTAAGGTCCAGTTCTAACATTCTATGCTCCTATTAAAAAATAATTAAACTTCATCTTTCCAATGTAAATTATGTAGATGTCCTTTCTCACTTAGACCTGGAAAATCTAACTGTCTCAAAACCTCATATGCAGCAATAGCCACACTGTTTGAAAGATTCAAAGACCTAGTTTCTTCTCTCATTGGAATTTTAACACAAGATTCTTCATTATCTACCAAAACCTGTTCTGGAATACCTTTGGTCTCTTTTCCAAAAATTAGATAGATATCGCCAGGACCTGTGTAGTCTGCCTGGTGATATGATTTTGGTGCTTTTGTTGTGAACATAAAAAGACGTTCACCTTTTTTTGCTTCCATAAATTCATCAATTGATTTCCATTTTGTTATGTTGAGCTTGTCCCAATAATCAAGACCAGCTCTTTTAACATGCTTTTCATCAATACTAAATCCCAGTGGATATACCAAATCTAAAGAGGCTCCAACTACAGCACATGTTCTTGCAATGTTTCCTGTATTCTGTGGAATCTCTGGTTCAAATAAAACTATATGTAATGCCATTATCGTTCCTTATATATAAAATAAATTTACCATGTATTAGAAGTAGTATGCAATACTAATCTAAGCTATATTCCTCACTAGAAGACTGTATTAAATATCCTCTAGCTTTGGATGATTTTCTTTAATAAATTCTAATGCTTTTAAATGACGATTCTCACCATTTAGATTCTTATGTTTTTCATCAAAACGATTTACCTTGATGTAGAATATGAACATCTGAATGAAAGCCTTACGTGTTTTTTGAAGAGAATTTCTATAAATTCTTTTCTGCCTTCTCTTGTTCATTTTAGTGATGTACCTCTTCTCAATAAATATCTTGAAAAGGGCAAATATAGCAACAATAATTGTTGTGCTTATCAAAGTGGCATAGTGACCAACAAAATAGGATGTCACCTCATGAGATAGCATGATTATAACAAATGAAACAATGATCTCACCTACAGTTGTGGCTGTTTGAGCACCATTGAAAGACTTGGTGGTTTTTGCAATTGAAGCACCTATTTTATGAAGCATTGAATTTGTTTCATTGACGATAGATTTACCTTCAGTCTTTTCATCCTTAAGTCTCACAAACTTTGTTTTGATCTCTTTCTCGAAAACTTCCTCGATTTTGTTGTGAGAATAGTTGAATGCCCAGTCAATACTGTACATATCAAGTTTTTTTCCTATATCATCTAACTCTTCAAATAATTCATCAATTGGTTCAAGACTTAGCTGTTTTTCCTCTTCTTCACTCATATCGACGCGATAGGATATCTCGTCTCTTATTTTGTTCATTATAAAAACCTCTTGATGATATAGTTTAGTTAAACAGATAAAAAAATACAATAATACGGACTTAATTAAGTAGCAAACTATCGTGTTTTACTTGTGAAAATTATTTTAATATTCTATTATTACCACCATTATGTTAGAAATATTAAAATCAGTCATATTTGGAGTATTGGAAGGTATAACAGAATGGCTTCCAATCAGCAGTACAGGACACTTATTATTATTAGATCAATTTTTGAAACTCAATGTAAGTTCAGCCTTCAAAGAATTATTCATGGTGGTTATTCAATTGGGTGCAATCTTAGCCGTTATTGTTCTCTATTTTTCTACATTGAATCCTTTCTCATTCAAAAAAGATGCAGAGCAGAAAAAAAGTACATGGATTCTGTGGCTCAAAGTTGTGGTTGCTACAATACCAGCTGCAGTATTTGGCCTGATGCTTGATGATATAATCGACAGTTATCTGTCTGTTTGGTATGTAATTGTTGCAGCATTGTTTGTTTATGGTGTTCTGTATGTTGCCATAGAAAAGCGTGATAAGAATAAGGTGATGAGAGTCACAACACTTGAGCAGATGAGTTATAAAGACGCCCTTATAATGGGATTCTACCAAGTTCTTGCTTTGATACCTGGAACATCTAGATCTGGTTCTACAATACTTGGTGGTATAATAACAGGAATAGATAGACCAATTGCAGCAAAATTCTCTTTCTTCATGGCAATTCCAGTTATGTTTGGAGCATCATTATTGAAGATAATAAAACTTGGATTTGATTTTTCAGGTAGTGAGTACAGCATCTTAGCAGTGGGTTGTGTGGTATCATTTGTGGTATCTCTTCTTGTAATCAAGTCATTGATGAATTATGTAAGAGCCCATGATTTCTCTGTATTTGGTTGGTACAGAATAATACTATCTATAGTTCTAACAGTTGTTTTTCTCTTTTAACAGATAAAACTAATCTTCATCCAGGTCGCGATGTGCATTTGCATTATGGCGACTTTTTTTATTGTTCAGAAGAGTTGCTTTTGTTATCTTCAGCCCCGAAGCCTTTAAAGATAGAGCAATCTTTTCGACCTCTCTTTTCTTCTTGTTGTCCTCATCAAACAGATCTGGTTGAATCATATTGTCCTTATTGTAAGTCTGATAAAGACCAACTCCCAAAAGTCTGACAGGTGCATTTTTCCATCTTTTCTTGAAGAGAATTATTGCATAATCATAAATCTGCTCAGCATTGTAGATGGGCATATCTGGAGTCATCTGTGCAGAAACTGTGGTGAAGTCATTGTATCTTATTTTGATCCCAATTGTTTTTGCCATCTTCTTTTCCTGCAAGGAACGATAAAAAATCTCATAACACATATCAAGAAGATTAGTTGAAAGAGCCTCCTCTGAAGCAAGGTCCTCCCCAAAAGTTCTCTCTGTTGATATTGAATGACTCTTCACCTCACGATCATAAATTCCAGTATCAATACCCCTGACAACATTATAAAGATAATTTCCCATTGAGGAACCAAACAATGATTCAAGATTTTCTTTTGAAAAAGTTCTAAGCTGTTCATTTGTGGTTATGTGTCTCTGCTTCAAGAGCCTCTGAGTTACCTTACCAACTCCCCACAGTTTTGGAAGACCTATTGCATCTACAAATTCAATCTCTCTCCCTTTCTCAACAATGCAGATACCATCAGGTTTGTTGAAATCACTGGCCATTTTTGCTATAAGACGACTTGGACCAATTCCAACACTTATTGTCAAACCAGTCTCTTCCTTGATTCTGTTTTTTAGCTTTATTCCGGCCTCAAACGGAGGGCCAAATAGAGTGGTTGTACCACTCATATCAAGAAAAGCTTCATCAATAGAGACCTGCATCACAGATGGAGAGAACTCTGAGAATATACTCATCACCTGGTGGCTCTTTTCAAGATATCTTGAGTAGTGCCCACCAATGATCACAGCATTTGGACACAGCTTCATAGCCAAGCCCATTGGCATAGCTGAATGAACACCATATTTTCTTGCTTCATAGTTGCATGTAGAGGCAACAGATCTTGGACCGGTACCACCAATTATGACGGGTTTTCCTTTCAAAGAAGGATCATCGAGCATCTCAACCGAAGCAAAAAAGGCATCAAGGTCAACATGAAAAAAAGTCTTTTCTTTACCCATCAATCTCTCCAGATACAATCAAAGCTATTGAATCGAAGAATGAAATACCTTCACTTTCTATCAAAAGAGGGTAATGAGAGGTGGATGTCAGACCTGGTAATGTGTTGATTTCATTTAAAATGACATTGTTATCAGAATCCAAAAAGAAATCTATTCTTGCATATCCCTTCAAATTGAGAATCTCAAAAGCTCTTTTGGCTATATCTCTGCATTTCATCCTAATCTCATCATCAATAGCAGCTGATGCATCCATATAAGCCCCATCAATTTCAGCATATTTACTCTCATAAGAGAGCAATGTACTTCCGTCATTTTTTATCACAGTACCAGGCCCACCAATTGCTATCTCACCTTTATATTCAAGAGCTGCACATTCAATCTCCTTAAAATTCTCATATAGCGGTTGAATCAGAACTCTATCACTGTGTGTGAAAGATTCAGAAACAGAGCTTTCAAATGACGATTGATCATCTGATTTAAAAACATGAACCCCAATTGAACTTCCTGTGGTCTCACTTTTTATGAATAGGTTCTTTCCTAAAACAGATTGGACATCGGTCAATGATATGTTGTTTCTGTACTTATCAAAGATCACTGTTTTTATTGTATCAATACCATTATCATTCAGAATTGATGAGCAGTGAGCCTTAGACATGCAGATACTGCTTGATGCTGTATCGCAGCCACAGCATCTGATGTTGCAGATAGACATAAGACCCTGAAGTTGACCATCTTCCCCAAATACACCATGGGTCACAGGAAATACAAGATGAAGAGGAAGAAGAGTATCCTGCAATATAAAACCTTTTCCAGGTCTGAGATACAGCTCATTGATTGGATTTATCTCATTTGATATCTGATAATTATCAATAATTTCAAATTTATCATCATACATATCACAGTTCTGAAGATAGAATTGATTGGAACGTGATATTCCAATCAAGTAGACCTTCTTGCATAGTTTTTTAAGAATGGAGTAGACTCCCTTAGCAGAAGATATGGATACCTCATGCTCTGGAGAATTACCACCATAAACCAATGCAATGTTGTGGCTCTTTAAATTTTTTACAATATTATCTGTTACTTTCATATCTTTCTCTTTCTCTAATTGCAGCTCTGACTGCACTCTCTTCATTCCATTGAATTTTGGAACATTTTCTTTGAATTGATGATTCATGTCCTTTTCCTAGAAAAAGTACAACATCACCTTCATCTGCAATCTTTACTGCATATTTTATTGCATCCATTCTATCATATATTTTAACAAAAGGTGTATCTGAAATACCACCTGCAATATCAGATGTGATCTTATCATCGCCCTCATCTCTTGGATCTTCCTCTGTTAAAATTATTATATCACAGAAAGACGAAGCTACTTTGCCCATCTGCTCTCTTTTTTCAACATCTCTCTCTCCACCAGATCCAAATAAAGCAATCAGGCGAGAGCTCTTTGGTTTCAAACTTTTCATGATATGATAAAAAGCATCAGCTGTATGGGCAAAATCAACAATGAAGTTTATGTTGAGATTGCTATCAATAACATTGAATCTACCATCTATTTGCATCAAAACTTTGAGCTTTGATAAAAAAGTCTCAACAGGTAATCCTGTGATTATGGAAGCTGCACTTGATGCAAGAAGAGCATTTGAAACAAATACATCCAGATGCAAATTTGTTTCATATACTTTGCTATTGATTGAGACATCTAATGGAAGCATGCTGTCATGTTTTATTATCTTGTACTTCAGATCTCTCTTCAAAATAAAAGATCTGTGCTTGTCTGCAGCCTCAAGGCATTCATCAAGATGAAAGTTATCCAGAGTGGAAATGAAGGTACCACTTTCTTTTAAATTTCTGATCAAATTGCATTTTGCCTCGACATACCTATCGATACTTTTATGCAGCTCAAGATGCTCTGATGTTATGTTGGTGATTATTGCTTGCTCAAATTTGATTGTGTTCAATCTATCCATCTCTTTGGAAAGCGAATGTGATGTTGTCTCAAGAATTAAGTACTCAACATCATTTTCAACACATCTTTTGAAGAAAGAATGGAGAACATCTGCCTCCGGAGTGCTCTGTCTGTTTGAAGATCTGATGAGAGCCCTGCCATCATCTTGATAAACAGTGGTTGAAAGTGCGACCTTGTAATTTAGCATCTTTAGAAAGTGATAGAGATAGCAGCAGGTTGTTGTCTTGCCATCAGTACCAGTTACACCGATGATCTTGAGTTTTTCATCAGATCTATCATAAAAATAAGAATTGAAAATTGCAAAGGCAGAGCGAGTGGATGGTACCAAAAGATATCCAATACCATCAATCAAAGATTCAGGCTCTCTCTCACAAACTATCAAAGAGGCACCATTATCTATTGCTCTATCTATGTAAAGATTTCCATCTGTATGGATTCCAGAAAAAGCAAAAAAAGCAAAATCTTCGTGGACCTCTCTGGAGTCAAAAGTAAGACCTAAGAGGTCAATCTTGGTTGGCAGCTGCAAAAAAGTAGAGTTCTCTATTTTGTTGCTCAACATCATGCAATTATTCATATTTCTATGATAGCAATCACGAGAGCAATTTACAATCAAATTATTTTATAATTTTAAAAATGTAACATATTTTAAAAATTGTATGAAAAAGATTGCATTTCACTTGTATTTTAAAAACTTTGCACTACACTTGTAATTGAAGAAATTATTGAAATGAGGAGTGTATTATGGTAGAAGAAATAAGAGCATATCAAACAATTAACTTTGGTGATTCTGTTGAAATTGCTAGGAATAAAATTGAAGCATTCAAGCACCGACAGACTATATTTGATAGTGATAAAGATAATGAATTGCTGACAAGTTTTTATCTCAACCTTTTTGAAGAAGATTATCGTAATATGATGAAATTTAAATTCTTCAAAAATCAACTATATCAAATTATCATAGAATCAGATGATTACTTTGAGGATGGTTTTGGACTTACAAAACTGATCAAACATGCATCTCGATTTGTTGAGATTTTTGATATTGAAAACAAGCCAATAAAAGGTGGTCTGTCTTTGAATTTCACAATGGAAACTTTAAAAGAACTAGAACCCGGCACAAATACAGTCTTTAAAGAGTGGGGTGATAAGGACATAAAAACCATCAAGATAGGACTTGATAAGATATCACTTAACAACAAGATTCATTATAAGATCAAAATAGTAGAGGAGAGTGGTTATTATTCAAATCTATATAAAGAAGCACAGAATAAATTTAACAGTGAAAAAACAAGCAACTATGCAAAGTGGTTCTGATTTAAATAAGACCATCAAGGCTCCCATCTAGGGAGCTTTTTTGTATGGAAAACCAGATGTTTGAAATTTAAAAATCATATGCTATAATATTTAATCAAGGAACTAAATATGAATACAAAAAAATTATACCAAGATATAAACAGCAAGACAGTGGATAACTGGGTCAAAGAAGGTTGGGAATGGGGAACTGCTGTTGACCATGAGACCTTCATGAGAGCCAAAGATGGGGACTGGAATATCGTATTGTCTCCAAAAATCAGTGTTCCTCACGATTGGTTCGGCGATTTGAAAGGAAAGAAACTTTTAGGACTGGCATCTGGTGGTGGACAGCAAATTCCAATCATGAGTGCTGCCGGAGCAATATGTACTGTTATGGATTATTCAGATGAGCAGTTGAAATTGGAAAAACTTGTAGCAGAAAGAGAGAGCTATGATGTTGATATTGTTAAAGCCGATATGACAAAGAGATTCCCTTTTGAAGATGAGAGCTTTGATATAATCATCAACCCTGTATCTAATTGCTACATAGATAGCCTTGATAACTTTTGGAAAGAATGCTCAAGAGTGCTTAAAAAAGGTGGAATATTGATGGTAGGATTTGACAATGGATTCAATTATATTGTGGACCTTGAAGAAAAATCTATCATAAGAGGATTGCCATTCAACCCATTGAAAGATGAAGAGCTTTATAAATACTCAATAGATAATGATTGGGGAATACAATTCTCGCATACAATTGAAGAGCAACTTCAAGGACAGCTTGATGCGGGCTTCACTCTGACGAATATATTCCAAGATATCAACTCGGAAGGAAATCTTGCTGAATTAAATGTACCAACTTTTTATGTTACTAGATGCATAAAAAGATAAAAATATGTATTATCATCAATAAATATAAAAAATTAGAATAATGAGGAAAGAAAATGAAGGAATATCATTACAAAACACAGGGGACCTGTTCTTCTGAAATCTATTTTAAAATTGATGATGATAATATCATTAGAGATGTTAAATTTGAAAGAGGGTGCAGTGGTAATTTAAAAGGAATTGCAGCCTTGTGTTTGGGACTTGATGCAAAAGATGCTGCATCTAAATTGGAAGGAATAACCTGCGGTAGTAAAAAAACAAGCTGTCCTGACCAATTTGCAAAAGCTCTTAAGAGTATTTGATGAAAAGAAAAATATTGATTTTTATAATGTTAATTGCAGTGAGCTTCCAATTGTTCTCAATAGGTATTGATAGTGATTGGAACAACACATCTATTACAGACTCAGATGGGGCACTCAATCCTGCCAATTTGGGTTACAGAGATGATGATTCATCTGCCTTTGAATATTATGTATTGTTAAATGATCAATATAACAGTGAAAACATGGATGCTATCTTGCAGAACCCAGGCTCTACCTTGGGGGCAACTTTTTATGGCACAAATCTATCTTTGTCTCTTGAAGTAGATAACTATCTAGAAGATAGAACCTACGATTCTGAAGATGACTCCTTAGATTACAAAGGTTATTCAAAGTTCTCTCTTGGTATTGATTGGGGATATAGAATAAGCGATCTGGCCCTGGGACTAAGCATAAACGCTGGTTCTGTGATGGTCAAATCAGATTATGAACTATCTACAAACATTTTTGCTCTAACAGATTACTTTGTTGAAACATTCTTTTCGAGATATCAAAGTGTATCCTCATCCCAGTTCTTCAATCTGGGATTTGGATTCAGATATGAATTTCCAAACAATATAGCAATAGCTCTTATATCGGATAAAGATTTTGATGTTGACTCCTCAACAATTGACTTTGAAGAATATGGCAAGAACCTCTGTTTGGGTATAAGTGGAATAACCTCCGAATATTCAAGCAACGGGGAGTTGAATCCAACAAGAATAAAATTGTATGGAGATCTCCTTTATATTGGAGACAGCACAAAAAGAGAGACACGTGTCAGTGCAGAATTCAGATTTCAGTTGAGTCGTGATATATATGCATCTCTTTATCTTGGACTTGAAGAATCTCAAGAAGCTTTGATTGATATCTTCTCATTCGATGCAGAGAGTGCAACTTCCTATTATGGATTATCTTTCAATACAGGATCTTACAATTTGTTGTTGAACTGTGGAATTCCAGTTGAGTATTATAATGGCTCAAATGACAGTGATGACAATGTCTCAGTTACAATAAAACTTTCATATAAATCATAAAAAAAGGGTACCGAATTGGTACCCCTCATTTGTATTTCGGTATTGAAGTTAATTAGAGGACATTGATATCTTCTTCTGCTTCTTAGCTTTGTATATATATGTCACCAGGTAGTTCACTACAGCACATATAACAATTGTAGCAGATGCTGCAATATTCAAATTGTATGATAGATAAAGACCTATTAACGATGTGATGCAGCCAATCAAAGATGCAATGATCATTCTAGATTTAAAATTATCTGTGTAAAGAGCAGCAGTAGCAGCTGGAGCACAAAGCATAGCAATCAACATTATTATACCAAAAGCACCCATAAGAACAATGATTGAAAGTGCAATCAGAATAAAAAGTATTCTTTCAAATTTCTTTGTATTCAGACCAATTAGAGATGCAAATTCTCTGTCGAATAGGAATATCTTCCAATAGTTAAAGAACATAACAACAATGCTCAAAATGACAACAGTCAGAATAAGCATTGCAATGAGATTGTCTGTGCTTACAGCAAGAATATTACCAAAAAGATAGGAACTGATATTTGGTGGATATCCAGGAGCCATTGCAATAAAGACTATACCAAGTGCCATACCAAGAGACCAAAGCATTGCAATTACAATATCACTGTGCTTTCCTCCTTTGTTTTGGACCTCTCCAATTCCAAGAGCTGCTGCAACAGCAACAATTATTGTTGTGATCATTGGATTCACCTGCAGCAAATAACCAAGTCCCACACCACCATAAGCAGTATGCGCTATACCACCGGTCATCAAGATCAACTTCTTCTCAACAATGATCACACCTATGATTCCACATACAATACTGGAGAGAATGATTGCTACAATAGCATGCTGTAAAAAAGTATATTGTAAAATAGTATTTATCATATTACATTCCCTCTTTATCGTGTTCTGGAAGAACTCTATGTGGAATCCCATGTCCCAATAAATCAATGTTGCAACCATAGAGATGTTCAACAATGTTTTCATCTAAATGAGGAGTGCCATGATATACAAGATTTTCACTTATGCAGGCAATGTGCTTCACCTTACTTGATATAGCCATGGTATCATGACTTATCATAAGGATTGTTGTTCCTTCTTGATTCAATTTATCAAGCAAGTCATAGATAACACTGCGTGAGTGAGAGTCTACAGAAGCTGTTGGCTCATCTAGCAAGAGCAATTCAGGTTTGAGAGCAAGAGCGCGGGCAATCAGAAGTCGTTGGAATTCTCCACCAGATAAAGATTTGATCTGTCTATCTGCCAAATTCAAAATACCAACTTTTTCCATTGCTTCATTCGCATCTGCAATCTGTTTTTTGTTGTAACGTTGAAAAAGCTTCACCTTCTTCTCAACAGTTGAGGTCAGAACAACCTCGCGTGCTGAGATAGGGAAGTTTTTATCAAAGGAAGAGAACTGTGGAACATAACCAATTTTATTCAGAGATGATTTCAAATCTTTTCCAAAAAACTTGATGGTTCCTTTTTGGTGGTCTATCAAATTGAGCATTGATTTTATCAATGTTGATTTACCACCACCATTTGGTCCAATGATTCCAAGATAGTCTCCTCTTGGAACCTGTATTGTAACATCGGATAAAGCAAGATTCCCTTCCTTATATCTGACGCTCAAATGCTCTATATCAAGAATATAATCCATTAGATATTTTCCTTAATCAATTTAGCAGTTTCTTTCAAGTTTTCAATATAATCTGGAGATAGTGGATCAAGTTGAATTGCTCGTCCACCTAATTCTTTTGCAATTGTTGCACTCTGTGAATCTGCTATTTCTGCTTGGTAGAAAACATTCTTTATACCAGCTTCTTTTGCATTTTCAATGAGAGCAGCCAATTCCTTAGCAGTTGTCTCTTTTCCCTCTATTTCAATTATATCTACCTTTAAATTATAATCCTCTGCAAAGTAATCAAATGCAGGATGATAAACGATAAATTCTCTTCTATCTAAATCAGAAAAATAAGAAGCAAGATACTCATCAAGTTGTTCTAATTCTTGGATGTAAGATTTTGCATTTGCCATGTAATAATCTTTGTTTTTTTCATCAAGCTTTGAAACTTCATCTGCTATTTCAGTAACCATAAGAATTGCCCTTTTTGGAGATAACCAGATATGAGGATTTCTTGTAGGTCCCATCATAATTGGGGCATAGACCTCATCAACTTTATCCTGTAGAGAGATTATTTCTGTATCCTTATTTACATAAGGAAGTATGGTCAGCTCCTCTGTAGGAACACCGATGGTGAAATAAAGCTTGGAGGATTCAAATTGAGCTCTTTCTTTTGGAGTGAGTTCATAGTTTTCAGGAGATGCTCCCTTTCCAACAAGCGTGATGATGTCCATCTTGTCACCTACAACTTTTTCAACAAATGTTTGTTCAGGTAAGATTGAAACAGCAATCAATGGTTTTGATTGAGTTTCAGAAGAACCAGAAGCAAAAACACTTGATATACTTACAGCAAGTGCCACTGCCAACAATATTATTTTTTTCATATGTACCTCTCTGAGAATTCAGTAATTTCTTTCAAAATGCAACTTAGTTGCAAATTGAAAGTAATCCTATCAGTTTTAAATGTCAAGCAATATGCTAACAATTGATTGAGGTTTCAAATGTAAGTCAAAAATAGAAATGCAAAAAAAGCAATATCTGGTTGAATTTTACAAAATATTCACAAATAAAGTTTTAAAAACATCTTTCTGCTTAAAAATTACCAAAATAAAGTAAAAATATTTGTATATATTTTAGATTTTGGGAACTATAAAGAATTGGTTATAGTTCTCAATGCATCAAATAATTACCAAAATATGTTATTTTAGGTAACATTAATAATAATTTATTCCCATTTATAGCTAAATATGAGTTATTTTTATTGGAATTGTGATGAAAGTTCTTTTCATTGAATGTTTAGTCAAACTAACATATAATTAGTTATTCCATAAATAAAGGGAAATGTTTATGCAGAAAATTGTTAAGATGGGTGATGTAGTGCTTGGGCATGCAGGTGATATCTTGTCTATTTATGGACTTGGTTCCTGTATCGCACTTGTGATTTATGATCCTGCAATTCAAGTAGGGTGTATGTTACATGTCCTCTTACCCCAATCACCGGATGATAAGGTTTTGGTTGATACCAGATATGCAGACCAGGGGTTCGATCGAATGATGAACTATCTGAAGTTTGCGGGAGCAACAAAAAGAAATCTTTTGGCAAAGATGGTTGGAGGAACCAGTAGTTTGAAACAGTACGGTTCATTTGGAGATATTGGAAAAAGAAATGAAGAGGCCTGCAGAACTTTATTGAAGGCTAACAGCATACAGCTTGTAAGTGAGGATTGCGGTGGCTTCAAAAGTCGAAGTGTATTCTTTGATGTTTCCAGTATGAAATTTACGATAAGATGTGATAATCAATTATCAAAGGTGATATAAAAGTGAGAGATAGTGTCAAACCAACTTTATTAGTTATTGATGATAGTGGATTCATGAGACTCAGGATGAAAAAGATTTTTTCTCCTTTATTTCATATTGAAGAAGCTGCAGATGGTGAAGAAGGTCTTGCAAAAATAACAGGTAGAGGTTTCAAAATTGACCTGGTTCTATTAGATATAAACATGCCTGGAATGAGTGGCATTGATGTATTGAAAGTCCTCAATGAAGATGGCAGATTCAAGGCAACTCCAATCATTGTATTCAGCGGAGAAGAAGATCTTCAGTTGGAAGCTTTAAATAACGGAGCTTGGGATTTTGTATCTAAAGATGAAGCCCCTCCTATTATCAAGGCAAGGGTGAAGAACGTATTTGATAGATCTTTGATGAATAGAGTTAAAAGAGAAAATGCTCTGATCAACAATGTTCTGTTGAATATCATAAACTATTCACAAGATTTAATTTTTGAATGGGATACCTTAAATGATACAATGTTCTTTATCGGTAATATCGCTCAAAAGATGAAAGATAGAAATCTTTTTGATTCATTCAATAGCACTCTTGATGCTGGCAATTTTATTTATACTCCTGATATTGCATTGTTCAAAAAGACAATCAACAAACTTGATGTTACCAACAGGTATGCAAATGAAGAGCTGAGAATAGTTCTTGAAAGTGGTGAGATCAGATGGTGTAAATTTACTTTTTATGGTGAATTCAATAAATATGATAATCTTGAAAAGATAGTTGGAATTGCAGCTGATGTTAATTCATTTAAAGAAGCCATTGAAGCTGCAATAAATAAAGCTGAACATGATGTTTTGACAGGTCTTGTAACTAGAGAGGCCTTCGAAAATTTCTACAACGTAGTAAGAAAGCAGAGAGTCAATTATGCCATGATCTTGATTGATGTTGATAGTTTTAAAACTGTTAACGATACAATAGGACATCTAGGTGGTGATTTTGTTCTCAAGCTGGTTGCTGGAAAATTGAAAAACAACTTCAGAGAATCAGATTGTGTCGCACGTGTTGGTGGTGATGAATTTGCTGTCATAATGAGTGATGTTAAAAGTAAATTTAATTTAATTGATAAACTTGATAAATTATTTGATGAAATAAGAAAACCTTTTGAATATGAGGGTAAGCAGATGAACCAATTCATCAGTGTTGGTGTGCTCTTCATACCACAGACCCAAAAGGTCAACTATTATGAAGCATACAAAAAGGCAGACCTTGCATTGTATGAAAGTAAAGAGAAAGGAAGAAACCAATATACATTGGTTGAAGAGGATTGATAAGTGGATGATTTTATAGATGATTCTATGACTGAGATGTACATTTATGAAGTCTCTGAGATGCTAACTAAAATTGAACAGATTTTAATAGATAGTGATCGACAGGGATTCTTGAGTGTGGAAAACATTCATGTTTTATTCAGGTTGATGCACACATTGAAGAGCTCTTCTAGAGCCATGGGATATAAGGTCAGCAGTGATTTAGCTCATAAAGTTGAAGACCTATTAAAATATGTAGAAAAATCCAGTAAAGATATTGATGACTTTTCAGAGATATCAGATATTGCACTTTCCTGTGTAGATTATTTCAAGCTGCACATCAGAAAAATAAAAAATGATGAAGAAGGCGAGGATGATACATCATATCTTTTTGAGAGAATAGATGATTACTTTGCAAGATTGAATGGTGATGAAGGCAGTTCTAAAGAAAACAATGATGTGGAAAAAGATTCATCTCAGTCCGAAGAAGATAGCACTACATTAGAAATTGAATCTGATGATTCTCAAGAGGCTGAAATTGTTGAGAACTCTGCAGAAAAAAAAGAAACAGGATCAGACAAACCAAACGATACTTTGAATGAAGTGAACAAGAAAATTGAAAGTTTGAAAAAAACTGCAAATAAAACCTATAAAAAGCAAGTG
>JBFHKM010000063.1:0-16136 GCA_041595335.1 Sphaerochaetaceae bacterium | reverse complement strand
GCTTGGGATGAATGTGTTGAGAGAGCTCTCGGTGATCGAGTTACAAAATCAACAAGATATAAGATGAAGGAAGACTCAGGTGGTTTTGATTTAAAAACTTTATCTCTCTACATCAATTGCTTGGATGATAATTTTACAATGAAGAGCATTGATGAGAGAATCTATGAAGATGTTCTCAGCAGTTCCTGGTCAATGGACCTTTGCTCTCAGTTCAAAAGCTATGATGATTTTCATGATCGAGGTATTGGCTTTGTTGTATATGAAGATGCAAAGTTGGTATCAGGTGCATCCTCCTATGTGGTCTATGATGATTCCATCGAAATTGAAATTGATACTCTGAAGGAGTATCGAAACAGGGGACTAGCTGCATCATGTGGTGCAAAATTGATTCTTGAATGTGTGAGGAGAGATATATATCCAAGTTGGGATGCAATGGATCTGCGCTCTGCTTCTCTAGCTAAAAAATTGGGCTATCAAATTGACAGCCCATATTCGGTGTATTCAGTAAAACAGTGATTCATCAAACAAGTTTTAATAACTATTGCTCCTCGTTGAAGAAATCAACAAGAACCTCTGGCTTCTTATCGACTGTGATATCTGATGGATCTACTGAATGCTCCACTAGATAGGCTCTGATGACTCTTAGAAATTTATCTGATCCAACAATGTAATATAGATTGGTGCTGTCTGATAGACACTCATCAATCCTTTCATATAGCTCTTTTCTAGAAGAGACATAATGATTGATGAAGTTATCCTGCAATATCAATTTGATCTCATCGTTGTAGACATAGCTTCTGCTTGAATCGATATTTATATTTGTAAGTTTTGTTATCTCATTTGAGTCTCTAACAAACTCTTTTATCAAAGGTCTGAATGTTGCTATTCCAACTCCCATGGAAATGAAAACAACGGGTCTGCCCTCTCTTTTGAGTTTCATATTGTTTCTGAATTTGAAGATGAACATCTCATCTCCAGTTTTCAACTTCATCAATCTCTTTTTATACAGAGAGCAATCATCCTTAACTCTTGTTGTGAAACCTATGTATCTCTCATTCTCCATGCTCATGATGGAGAATGATCTAACAAGATCTGTATCTGGTTTTGAGTCTTTGATGAAGTCACTGAATGCAAGATGGAAATGTGTGCCCTCAGACCACTTCAGATTCTCAGGTATCTGAAATTTGAAAGTTACAGTTCCATCTGCTTCAATCTTTTTTCCAATATATTTTGTTGTGGATATCTTTATTTTATCTATTGATTTTCCCATTTTTCAATTTCCTTCTATTTGTTAGATATTTTGAGTTTTAAAGTCTTTCTGAACTCTTACTTATGTTTTCTGATGTGTTTGACAGCATCTCTGTCTGCAAATAATTTATCATCTCTGATCTCAAGTATACCTTTGCTTTCAAAGTGAGCGAGCAGTGAATCAAGTTCCTGTTCCTCTAAATCTGTGTGCTGTTTGAGATCTTCCTTACTGAGACCTGAGTTCTTCATTATGGCCTTCAAAACTTCTTTCTTTGCTTTTGACTTTCCATGATCTTCTTTCTTCTTGCTGTCCATCCCATGTTCTTTTGATCTGCTGATCACATAAAGATATCCATCTCTCTCTTCAACAAGATCTCTGTCCATCATTTTTTTGACTCTTTTCTTTATCTTCTCTTCATCTTTATCTAAAAGACCTGATAGCTTCTTGATATCCACATTCTCATTCTCTTCTATAACACTCAACATCTTCATAATTTTATCTTTTTTATCGTTTTTCATTGTTCTGTTCCTTTCAATATTGTTCTCTATCTTTTCAAGAGTTATTTCAAACCTGTCAATTTCTTCCTCACTGATTCCCTCAAAGAATGATTGAGAGTACTGCTCTATGTGCTCTCTCATCTTCTCTTCAACAATCAGAGCTTTTTTAGTTGCAACAAGTTCGTTCTTTCTGCGATCATGCTCGCTTCTCTTTCTTGTAATCAAATCTTTTGATTCCAGACGTTTTACTGCCTTAGCAATTGTTGTTTTGTCTAAGTTCAAGTTACTTGCAAGTGTATCTTGATTTATATTCTTGTTATCGATTATCTCTTTCAGAATGTTTATCTGTCCTATTCCAATCAGAGATTCTTCATTGCTCTCATTTGAGGTAAATAATTTTCTATTTATTCTGTTCAATGTATTCATTGATCTTTTTATTTTTGTGTTCATTTCTTGTTCCTTATTTAGTTGGCTTACCAATTATATTTATAAGATAGTAATTTTTAGTTGGCTTGTCAACAAATAATATTATATTTTTTTCAAATGGTTATGGAAGGTGAATTTTCATTCCAATTTATGAGGAGCTCTATCATGTAGTTGAGAGCAATATTGACTGAATATTTTTTGGGATGTTGCTAAAACTAGAGCTGTATATATAGATATCTGATTTAAAAATATTGAATTTTATTAGGACTGAAAAGCGGTTTCAAAAATCATCGATATTGCGTCAAATTCATCATGAAACAGTGGATTTTTTGGAGCAAAAAAAATAATGAAAAAAAACTCAAAAAAGATTCCTTTTTATGTTTACTTTGCTCATATAAAACTGTACTATCACGTCGAAATGAATCACTACCAATAGAGTATTTTTTATACAGTAAAAGCACTTTTCATTTTAATTATTACAACTGGTTTATTTAAGAATGTCTAAGGTTCGTTGGAAAAGATATTGCTTAAAATTATTTTTGATGCTGAATGAATTCTCATTCGGCGCTAATTTGTTTCTGGAGTTCTAATTATGAAAAGTAAAAGTACTTACTTTCTAGGAGTGGGCTCTGCTTTGATATCTTCCATATTTTTTGGAATGCTTGGTATTTTCTCAAGCGTTGGTCAGGATGCAGGTTTATCTACAACTTCAAGGATATTTTTTAGATTCTTAGTGGCAGCAATCGTGCTGTATATCATCATCAAAATCAAACATAAAGATCTGAGATTGCCCAAAGGCTCTCTTTATAAACTTGTGATTGGTTCAATCCTCTATTTCAGTTTGACAAGCTATCTTCTGTTCAGAGCATATGATTACATTGGAACAGGTTTTGCAACTGTTTTGAGTTTTACATATCCAATAATGGTTCTGCTCATGTCCATTGCAATAGATAAAGAGAGAGTTGGTAGAATGCAGCTGCTCGGGACAGCCATGGCCTTCTTTGGTCTTGTTGTTGTCATAGGCCCAGTCAGTGCAACTAATGCCCTTGGAGTGTTCCTTGGACTTCTGAGTGCCATCACATTCACCTTGTATGTCCGCATGCTTGCAAAAGACTATGCGAAAAATCTTGATGGACTTGTTCTGATGTTTTACGTGTTCTCAATATCCTCAATCTTTTGGTTCTTCCCATCTTGCATTGAAGTGATGAAGAATCCTGTTCCAATAGACATCTACAGAGCTTCTTTATCAGTACTTGGACTTGCAATACCTGGTACAATAGTGGCTTGCACCTTATTCAATTATGGTGTAAGAAACATTGGTGGTAGAATGACATCAATACTCTCAATATTTGATCCACTGACCTCTGTTTTGATAGGGTGTGTTGTTTTAAATGAAAAACTATCAGATGGCTTTGGCTATGGTGTTTTATTTATAATAATGGGAACTGTCATGGTGAGTCTGTTTGAGAAGAAGAGAGAGAGCACAAATATCGTTGTCATCAATGAAACTGCTCCTCCTCTCAAGTTCAATCCAAGAGGCTTCAGGCGTAGAAGAGCGTAATTGATATTACTGCAGATAGATCCAGTCTAAATGATGGCTGGATTTTTATTTCAAAAAATTTATATGTAATGGATCGAATGACAATGGAATACAGAAAGAAATATATTTTAGGAATCTTACTTACCGTCCTCAGCTCTCTTTTTTTCGGAATGCTTGGATATTTCAACACACTGGCAGAGGTCGCAGGACTGCAGTTTGCAGAACGACTGTTCTACAGATTTTTATCTGCAGCTATATGCATCTTTATTGTGATTGAGATACGAGGTGGCAATCTGAGAATCCCAAGATCTGCTGTTTTTAAATTGATTGTTGGCTCTGTTTTCTTTCAATCATTCACAAGTGCCTTTCTCTACATGGCATATGATTTAGTTGGAACTGGTTTCACCACAGTTCTTCATTTTACATATCCGATACTTGTATTGATTCTCTCTGTTGTAAAGGATAAAGAGAGGCCCGGACGACCACAAATCTGGGGGACCTTCATTGCACTGATTGGACTCTTCTTGATAATAGGGCCAACCAATACAAGCAATATCAAGGGCACACTCATTGCATTGGCAAGTGCACTCACATACACACTTTATATAAGATTCTTATCAGATGAGGACATAAAGAAGATAGACAGCTTCACATTGATGTTCTATATATTTTTGATATCTGCTGCATTTTGGTTTTTACCAGCACTGAATGAGGGAATCAATCGCCATGAGATTCTTGATATGAGAGGTGCAGTTGTCTCTATGATAGGACTCTCTCTGCTTGGAACAACTGTTGCAGCATCTTTATTCAACTACTGTGTTCGATTGATTGGTGGAAGAATGACCTCAATACTTTCAATATTTGAGCCTGTTTCATCTGTTATAATAGGCCTGATTGCTCTAGGTGAGAGTCTGACAAAAGGTTTTGGATTTGGAATGATTGCTATTTTTACAGGCATAATTCTTGTTACCGCCTTTGAAAAGCAAAAAAAAATCCTTGAGTAAAAATGTGGTGAATTTTACTCAAGGAAAGATATCAAATTTATCAAAAAGGATTCTAGTTTATAATTTGATTGCTGTCTCCAATGCTGCAGTAATCATTTTTGTGAAGCTTGTCTGCCTCTCTTCAGTATTCATATGCTCATCAGTTACAAGTTGATCTGATACTGTTAACATACAAAGTGCTTTTTTACCAAGACGAGAAGCATTGCAATATAAAGCTGTTGATTCCATTTCAGCTGCAAGTACTCCCATTTTCTGCCAGTCTTTCATGTAAGATGTATTGTCGTTGTAGAACATATCACTGCAGAGTACAGTTCCAACTGTGAATGGAATATCAATCTCTCTGCAGGTTGCAACTGCAGTCTCCAAAAGATGGAAATCTGCTGATGGAGTGTATGTCCCAGGTAATTTATATTGGGCTGCATAGTTGGAGTCTGTTGCAACGCCCTGTGCAAATAATATGTCACCAAGTTTTGCTTCCTTGCTGAAAGCTCCAGCTGAACCAATGCGCATGATTGCTTCAACATCGTAATATGAATATAGCTCATAAGAATAGATTCCCATACTAGGACAGCCCATTCCGCTGGCTTGAACAGATACTTTAACACCTTTATATGTTCCTGTATAACCAAAAACATTTCTTACAGTTGTATATTGAACTGCATCTTCAAGATATGTTTCAGCAATCAATTTAGCTCGAAGAGGATCTCCTGGCATCAATACGATCTTAGCAATGTCGCCTTTGTTGGCGTTGTTATGAGGTGTTCCCATATTAATCTCCAATGAACAATAAAGTTGTGTGAAATAAAATTTTTACATTGAGACATAGAATTTGTACAAGTTTGTGAAAAACTTGTAGATATAGGCTTATTTTAATTATTTTTCCCATAAACAAAGCAAATGATATTCTCAAAAGTAAATATAACCTGTTTATATCATGAGTGCTTATGTTATGGAAGAGTAAAAACAACAATATCTAATAAAAGATAAAATAAATCTTATGTTTATATTAAATATTGCTTGTTTTAATGGGGAAAAAATAAATTATTAAATATTATCGGCTTTATATGATAGAAGTTTTTGATATTCTTCAGCGTTTATATTTACTTTACCTTTGATTATTGAGATGTATTCAAGATTCTTCAGCAGGTCAATTGTGTTGTTTATTGATCTGATTGATATACCAGTGAAATCACTTATGATTGCTCTTGTCTCACTTATTGGTACATACCCCTCATATCCTTTATCGAACATTTTTAGGTAGGTACGATATGAATAGATAAGATAAGATACTATGTTGATTGTTGAGTTGTATTTCTTGCATTCCACATGCATTGCTAAAGAATCATGGAGTCTTGTGATTATATCAACAGTCACCATATGATAGAACTTTGTATAAACATCAGTGAATCTTTTGAATCTAGTCTTTCTGATTCTGAATAAAGTGATGTCTGTCATTGCAACAAATTTAGCATCAGCCAATCTGTTGTATGGATTTATTACATTTGTAAGACCAAAGACATCATTGTTTGAGATTTTATAATAATTAAAATCATCACCGTTCTCTATTTTTCTGTAAACTGAGCAGATACCTCTGACAATAAAATATACAGAAGATTCTTCTGATTTTTCATCTTCAATTGCAGTTCCTGCTGGAATGTGCAATACCTCAATTTTGTCTATGTCTGATGGAGAAAATTCCGAAAAGTATTTTTGTAGGTCTGGGTTTTGGTTGACCAATCCATTTGCATTCATAAAACATGTTCCTCTTTTTAAGTGTTATTACTATAGCACAATAATGCTAAAAAAGCTTTTTAAAAAAAAGCAAATTTTCTGTAAATAAAAAATTAAAGTACATATTTAACCCATAATTGAGTAAATCTGAGGTGATATGCATGCTGGATATTTCAATTTGGAGGTGCTTAAAATCTTTATAGGAAAGAGATTGAAAATACTGAGGAACATAACAATTATGTTTTAATAATACAGATCATTAAAAAAAAGAAAAATGCTTGAAATGTACGGTAGAGTTGTTCAGTATTAAAAGTTACTTAAAATTTGTTAATATAAGTTGCAATTGCAACAGACTTAACTGACATATGTTGGTATCATCCATGTATTAGGTTGATTTATGACAGTTCAACCTCAGACAATCCATATGGAGGGATGATTATGCAGCATAAAACATGGTTCGATACTAGAGTTTCTTTTGAGACAGTGGATGTAAGAAAAAGCACACAGGCTTTTCTTAAAGGCCTTCTAAAAAAAGCTAATTCGATTGAAGTTGGTAAGGGGATATGTGTTGTGCAATCATTTGAACCCAAACCACTTTACAGTGCGTTTGTAGAGATGGGTTTTGAATACGAAGTTGAAGTTGTTTCTGATTCAGAATATCGAGCTTATTTTTATAGATTGGAAAAAAAAGAGAGATCATTTGATGATGGCTCTGATATGCCTTTCAAACCCACTGCAATTCTAAATTATAAAAACATTGATAATGAATTGGCTGGAGTGGCTGTAGATTTTTGGCAACTGACATGGGAAAAAGAAGGAGCAACGATTGACTTGAAAACCAAACTGATGCTTTCAATGACCAATGCAATGGGTGCCTATCGTCACAGACAGGCAACACGAGAGCTAATAAAGGCTTATTCCTTGGGGATGATAGTTGGTGAGATGGATGAGATCTTTGAACTGATTGCTTGGAATCAAGGAATTGGTACTTTCTCCTCAGAGTTTGGAACATCTCCTGAATTTCTTGCCTATCAATACATAAAGAATCAAGAAAAAAGAAACACTCCTTTTGGAGATATAATGACAGGATTGATGCAGAAGTTTGGAGACAGCAATCCTCTTGTAAATGTAAAGAACTAAAAAAATAGTGATTGATGATATTATTTTTCCACCTTCTGTAATGTGAGGTGGTTTTTTTTAAGTGGCTCAGAATTTATGTTTTATGGTTAAACATACCGAACTAAGTATGATAGACTTCAATAAGCTTTCAAACTCTCCAATAACTTATTCTTGAATGAGAGTGAGAGATCTCATTGGCTGTCAACTCAATCCTATAGACTTTGCCCTTGGCTCTGATAAATTGAAGAAAAGAGTTATATGAAAGCATCTGCTGCAATCACTGTATCTATTCAACAGGTTTGCACCTCAGCAACTGAATGCAGTGAGGATGATTCTTTATTGCCATCCAATAAGACTGAAGATATGGATATGTTTGTGACAGGGAAAGTAACTCGATGTGGAGTTGAACATCACGCACAGTGTGAGTGAGTACAATTGCTTATCTAGAAAGTAATTATATATACTCAATCTCTCTCATGATGTACATTGCTATAAAAATGCGCACAGTGTGCGACATCAATAACTGTATTGAATAATTCTATGTACAACAAGGAATTGAATGATTTGTTAGGTCTTGATAGTTGTTTTTTGACGTGCAACTATCTATGTTTCTATATAAAAGTTATATAGTTATTGCAATTTATTCAGAAGGAATGAAACAGCAACAACATATGCATTAAAAATAAATACTTATCTGTGAAGAAATAAAAAGTACGCACACTGTGCGTACTATATATGCAAATATTATATAGAGTGGTTTGAATTTTAAATCAATGTATTGTAAAGATCTTTAAATCAAGCCACTCAGATATATCATGGAGGAAGAGATTAGTCTTCGATTACGATCACACCAACAGGACAATTTTCTTCAGCTTCACGAGCATCATCAATATTATCTGCTGTAACAGCACCATAAACTTCAGCTACATTTTCATCTTCGTTCATGCGAAAAACTTCTTCACATGTTGAAGTACACATTGTGCATCCAATACAACCGTCATTAATTATTGCTTTCATATACTACCTCCGTATTATATTTTAATTATTTTGCTTTGTAGAACAAATCAATATCATCTTGTACATCACCGATTCCAGCAATACCAAAGTTCTCAATAAGAACGTTAGCTACGTTTGGTGATAAGAATGCAGGTAGTGTTGGTCCTAGGTGAATGTCCTTTACTCCTAAGTAAAGAAGAGCTAGAAGAACAATAACAGCTTTCTGTTCGTACCATGCAATGTTGTAAGTGATTGGTAATTCGTTTACATCATCAAGACCAAATACTTCTTTCAACTTCAATGCGATTAATGCTAATGAATATGAATCATTACACTGACCAGCATCTAAAACTCTTGGAATACCACCGATATCACCTAAGTTTAATTTGTTGTATCTGAATTTAGCACAACCAGCTGTTAAGATGATTGCATCTTGAGGAAGAGCTTTAGCAAATTCTGTGTAGTAACTTCTAGATTTCTGTCTGCCGTCACAACCAGCCATTACAAAGAATCTTGAAATTGCACCAGATTTAACTGCATCAACTACAGTATCAGCCAATTTGAATACCTGATCATGAGCGAATCCACCAACAATCTCACCAGTTTCTAATTCTGTAGGAGCTGCACATGTCTTTGCTTGATTGATCATTTCTGAGAAATCTTTCTCTCCACCGTTTGAACCAGGAATATGTTTTACACCAGGGAATCCTGCTGCACCAGTTGTATAGATCTTACCAATATATGAACCCTTTGGTGGTACGATACAGTTGGTTGTCATCAAGATAGGGCCGTTGAACTTTTCAAATTCTTCTTTCTGTTTCCACCATGCATTACCATAGTTACCATAAAGATTGTCATATTTCTTCAATTCAGGATAGTAGTGAGCTGGAAGCATTTCACCGTGAGTGTATACATCAACACCAGTACCTTGAGTCTGTTTCAATAATTCTTCCATATCACTTAAATCGTGACCTGAAACTAGGATACCAGGTCTTTTGCCAACACCGATATTAACTTTAGTAATTTCTGGGTTACCGTAAGATTTTGTATTCGCTGTATCTAATAGAGCCATACCATTAACACCAAACTTACCAGTTTCTAATGTCAATGCTACAAGATCATCAACTGTCAAAACATCATTCAATAATTTTGACATTGTTTCTTGCATGAAAATATCAACACTTTCATCTTCAAAACCTAAAGCATTAGCATGTTTAACATAAGCTGCAATACCTTTAAGTCCGTAAGTGATCAATTCTCTAAGAGATCTTATATCTTCATCTTTAGTTGCTAAAACGCCAACTTCATCTGAATTTGCTTTTGCTGCCATTTCTTCTGATGTTTTAACCATGAATGTTGCTGCATCTGGAAGACCTACTGTAGAAGTCAACTTAGATGCTAGAGCGTCTCTGATTTCTAGAGTTTCTCTAATTCTAGCTTCAAAAACATCATTGTCGAAGTTTGCATTTGTAATTGTTGTAAATAGGTTAATAGAAACTAAGTGGTCAACAGATCTTGCAATTGTCTCACCTTCGCCTCTTAAACGAGTTGTAATTACAGATAATCCTTTAGTTGCATAGATTAATAAATCCTGTAAGCCTGCTGTATCAGCTTCTTTACCGCACATACCTTTGATAGTACATCCTGTACATTTAGCTGTTTCCTGACATTGATAACAAAACATTTTTGTGTCCATTTTAACTCCTAACTGTTTAAGTTCTTTTTAATTTATGAATACATTGTAACATCGTATTATGATTATATATGTGTTATTTGCAACCAAACACAATAAAAAAATATATTTTTTATTTTTTACACTTAGCAATTGATTACTGAAGGCCCAAAACGTATAAAATAGGCAGTAAAATGTGAATAAATTTAAGTTAAAAAATATAACTGATAAATGAATGAAAAATTGATTTGGTTATATTATGTGTAGTTATTTTTGCTTTAACTTGGAAAATAAAGTATTATCATACAATAAATCACAATATTATTTGTTAAATGGCTGATTTAAAAATGATTAGTTCATAAAAAAACTACTGAATTTTTTTTTATTTGAGATATAAGTCATAAAACAATGTGATTTTTAATGTTTTTGTGGTGTGTTTTACTTTGCTAAATTGTTCTGTAGGTGTATCCTATTTGTATACAAGGAGGATTGTTGATATATGGAAAATATTGAAATGTTGGTTTCAAAAGACAAGATGTTGAAGAAACTTTACAATAATTGTCCAAGAGAAATAAAAGAGAAACAGATCTTAAAAAAGTTCCCTGTAGATTATACAATTATCAAGAAGGGAGAGATTGTTGATTCTGTATATATTCTAGTGGCCGGAAAATTTGATGTGTTTAAAGATGACGATAAATCTAACAGATATTCTTATCTTTCAAACAAGGCACCTTGTTTTGCAGGCATCCTTGAAGTTCTAAGTGGTGGTCATGTTGCTAATGCCACTGTCAGAACAGGTGATGAATGTCTTGTAATAATTGTGGATGCCATAAGTTTTAAAAATTGGATTGAAAGTGATTTTGAAACATATAAATTGGTATTTGAGAATTTCACAAGAGATATGTATCATACATTGAATGAAGTAGATCCTTCTTCAAAACCTCATGGTAAGAATTTAATAATGAGGCATCTATCCATGTACTATCGTGAGGAAATATTGGATAACGGTTTCACCACTATAGTTATAGAGGAGTCTTTTGCTCACAAACTAAATATGGACAACAAGAACTTGCAGTCATATCTTGAAATGCTTAGAGATGATCAGTTGATAGATTATGATGGCAATAAATTAAGTATAAATGAGCAGCAATTGGGAAGAATTGAAAATTTCCTTCTGCATAATTTTCAAACAATGTATTGATCTAGATAAATAAAAAATATGCTTCATGGAGGTTTTATAACTTGTCATGAAGCTTTTTTATCCTTAAAGGCCATACATCTGATTTATGAGTTCTGTACCACTTTTTGTTTTGAAGATTTTATCTCTCACGCTTATGGCTTTAGCTCTATCCATTTCATCTTCAAAAATATTTACCAAGAAATCTGCTTCAACAAGAATCTGATATTCCATGTTGTCAATCATTGTGTAGGTATGATGATGAGATGTTACATAGCTCACTCTGTCTGCTATCTCTTTTGAGAAACCACAGGAGAGGACCATATCTTTTGCAGGAATCTCTCCAAGTTCCTCTTGAAGCTTTCCTGTGCTCCTTCCATATTTTTCTTCAGCAATCTTTATTCCAATATCATGGACGTAACCAAGAATGGATATCACAATCGCTGTTTCTTCATCAACACTCTCTCTTTCTGCAATTAAAGAGGCAAATGATTCAACTTTTATAAAATGTTGGATTCTCATAGGATCTGCTGCATAGTATTCAAGCATTTTATCACGTATTATGTGTGTCTTTTTCATAAAATATCATATCTCCTAATAATAACTGTTTCTTAAGTCTAGCAGTAGTTATTATTTTGGACAATGTAATTGCTTATATTTATTGAGTTTTCTCTTTTCATTGAGATCTCTGTATACTATTCTATAAAGGTTGTAATTCAATGCATAATAAAAAGAGGATTCTTTATGATCATATATAACAATACGAAAGATGGATTCATCAATGATGTCAAAACAGGTGTCTATGTAGATAAGATATCTGAAAGTCTTATAAAAAAAATGAATAGGCATACAGGTATGAGTGAGACAAGGTCATGGATGAATTCTTTGAGTCGGATGAGGTCTGTCCTTGATGACTGTGATATACCATCAGATGCTGGGATTGCCATTGAATATAACATTCCAACCACCTCTAAAAGAGTCGATTTCATCATATCTGGATATGATGAAGATAAAAAGATGGAAGCAGTTTTCATAGAATTGAAGCAGTGGGAGAGTGCTGAAAAAATAGAAGGTGTCAATTGTGTGAGTACATATCTTGGAGGAAGAAAGAGAGCAACAACTCATCCCTCTTATCAGGTTTGGTCATATACCCAGCTTCTGAAAAACAACAATCTGAACATACAAAAAAAGAACATAAAATTGCAGCCCTGTGCTTACCTTCACAATTACAGAGTGATTTCAGATGATGCAATTCTTGATAAGAAGTTTGATTACTTCATAGAAAGAGCTCCTGTATTCACAATGACAGATGAGATAAAACTCACAGATTATATAAAAGAGCATATTAAATATGGAGACAAACTTGTCACTGTAAAAAATATCGATGAGAGTGTTTTGAGACCATCTAAATCTCTTCAGGATTGTCTTCTTTCAATGATGATGAAAAACAGAGAGTTCATTCTAATAGATGAGCAGCAGGTAATTTTTGAAACAATAATGCATGATGTACGTCTTTCAAATGAAGATGATAGAAAGAGGGTTGTAATAGTTAAAGGTGGACCAGGAACAGGTAAGTCTGTAATAGGAATCAATCTTCTTGTCCAATCAATAAAGGAAAACATCTACTCATCATATGTAACAAAAAATTCTGCTCCTAGAGCTGTATTTTATAAAAAGCTAATTGGAACTAATTTTAAGAGTGGTTACATAAAAGGCCTGTTTCTCGGCTCTGGTAGCTTTACAACAACACCTAACAACACTTATGGTTTTTTAATCTGTGATGAAGCTCATCGATTGAATGAAAAATCAGGTATGTTCAAAAATAAAGGTGAGAATCAAACAAAAGAGATAATTCACAGTGCAAGAACTTCTGTATTTTTTATAGATGAGAAGCAAACGGTAACAGCCAGCGATGCAGGGTCTGTATCTGAAATAAAAAAATGGGCTGAAAAAGAAGGAGCCTTAATAAAAGAAGTTGAGCTCTTGAGTCAATTCAGATGTGGTGGCAGTGATGGATACCTATCGTGGATAGACAACACTCTTCAGATAAGTGAGACCGCAAACTTCAATTTAAAAGATATTCCTTATGACTTCAAAGTTTTTGATGATCCAAACGAGATGAGAGCTGCAGTATATGAGAAGAACAAAGTAGACAACAGATCTAGATTGGTTGCTGGATACTGCTGGGAATGGATATCTAAAAAGGATGAGAGTGCATTTGATATTAATATTGATGATTTTCATATGCAATGGAATTTAAATTCTACCACACCATTTGCAATTGATAAGAATTCAATAGAGCAGGTTGGATGCATTCACACAACACAGGGACTTGAATTTAACTATGTTGGTGTCATCATTGGTGATGATTTAAGAGAAAAAGACGGTGAGGTCATAACAGATTTCACAAAACGTGCTAAATCAGATAAATCACTGAACGGGATCAAGACGGATGCCAGAAAAGGTAATGAAGAGGCTCTAAAGAAGTGTGATGAGATAATAAGAAATACCTATCGAACTCTGATGACACGAGGAATGAAGGGCTGCTACATATATTGCACAGATAAGAATCTTTCAGAATATTTCAAGAGATCTATATAATGAGAAGTAAATACGCCATCTAAAAGATGGCGTATAATTTATTTAATCATACATTGCTGTATGTTAGGGGGACAATGTCAAATTGAATCGGATCACAATGAACTTTTGTTTAAAATGTTTGTCATCTTGAAATCTAGACTTCTTATAATTTCCTTTCAATTAATTATTGCATAGACTCTGGATAAAGAAAAGATTTATTTATTTTATTTTTATTTTGACTTGATAAATTCAATTATAGTAAGATTTTAGTTAATTATTAGGTATTGAAATTCTCAACTTTCAAAAAATATAGATTTATCTGAATCAATAATAGATATCTAATATAAAAGGATAAGAAGATCCCCCATCTTCTTATCCTCAATCCAATTCAATTGTCTTCTGTTATATCAATCACAATTGTTTCATTTTCTATTTTGATTTGACATAGTGCAGTTGTGAAGTGAAATCTCCATAGTCTTTTCCTGGATTGTGTTTTCCTTGATAATACTCTCCAGCACCTGAGCCTGAATATCCTGGTTCCAAGTTGAAACCAACATTCTTGAGCTCGTCGCCCATATATGAATTATCATTTATTGTGTATTCCATATCATCATCCAAACCCTCAAGCTTGATTCTCTTCAATGGAGCATTTGGCATTGCAAGTACTTTGTAGTATGCAAATACAGCTTCTTTTTTATCTTCGGATACAACCATCCAAGCTGCATTTCCATCATTCTCAAAAGGACTTTCCAATCTGTAGAAAGTACCATATTGAAAGAGCTGTCTGTGTTTCTTGAAGAAATCAATCTGCTCTTTCATTGCAGATAATTCCTCCTCGCTATGTTTTGTAAGATCTAGCTCGTAGCCAAAGGTTCCAAAGAATGCCACATCTCCTCTCATCTTCAATGAAGTTGATCTTCCAACCTGATGGTTTGGTGCTGCAGATACATGGGAGCCCATTGAGCACAATGGATAGATCATGCTTGTTCCATACTGTATTTTGATTCTCTCAACAGCATCTGTATCATCACTTGTCCAAGCCTGTGGAGCATAGTACATCATACCCAAGTCGAATCTAGCGCCACCAGATGCACATGATTCAAACAATACATCAGGATAGGATGAGGTGAGTCTTTCATAAAGGTTGTATACACCTAAAATGTAGCGATGGAAGAACTCTCCCTGCTGCTCACTGTCAAGACTCTTTCCATAAGGTTCTGTTATATTTCGGTTCATATCCCATTTGATGTAATCAAGTTTGGTCTCATCGATTATCTTCTTCATCTTGTCAAAGATGTAATCAACAACCTCAACATTTGAATAATCAAGAACAAATTGGTTTCGTCCAAAACTTCTGCTTCTGTTTTCTGTACTGATCACCCAATCTGGATGAGCTCTGAATAAATCACTGTCTTCATTTACCATCTCAGGTTCAAACCAAAGACCAAACTTGAGATCTCTCTTTTTTATCTCATCTGCTAGATGACCAATACCAAGTGGCAGCTTTGATTCGTTTGTGAACCAATCTCCTAGACTTGTTGTATCATCGTTTCTTTTTCCAAACCAACCATCATCAAGAACAAACAGTTCAATACCAATATTCTTTGCAGTTTCAGCTAGAGAGAGCAACTTCTCTTCGTTGAAATCAAAATATGTTGCTTCCCAGTTATTGATCAAAAGAGGGCGAGGTTGCTTTCTGTATTTACTTGTCATGATATTATCAGTTATCACGGAATGCAGTTCATGAGACAGACCATTCAAGCCCTGATCACTGAATGCAATGATTGCTTCTGGAGTCTGGAAGGAATTACCTTCTTTCAGCACCCATTCAAAGCTATTTGAGTTGATACCAATCTGTGCACGGGATGTACTGTAGTGGTCCACTTGAACCAATGCTTCAAAGTTACCGCTGTAGATGAGTGATATACCATATGCAGAGCCTGATAACTCTGTGGTGGATGGATCTTTTAGAATGAAAGATGGATTGTGGTTTGCACTGCTTGCACCTCTCAATGATTCAATCTTCTGTATTCCAGGATGAAGGTGATTTGAAGAGACTTTTCTCTCTCTGCTCCATGCACCATTGAATGTCAGCATATCAAAGTCATCTGTTGGAAAGTCAATTGAAAGTGATAGAGCTTTTTC
>JBFHKM010000062.1:0-16149 GCA_041595335.1 Sphaerochaetaceae bacterium | reverse complement strand
TCAAAACTTGAGAATCTTATGAGCGGAGAGGGATTTGAACCCCCGACCAGTTGCGTGTAAAGCAACCGCTCTCCCACTGAGCTATCCGCCCGATTGCTTAGCTAAAATAACATTTACCCAGGTTTCTGTCAATAAATAATATGAAAAAAAATCAATAATTATAAAACGCCATGTTAAACAGCTATTTTGATTGAACAGCTGCTCTGAATATTGAGAGATGATGAAGTTCTCATTTTGAAATATTTGAGATAGAATACACAAGTAGAACTGATGGTGAATGTGATTTTTTCTTGCATCATGAAGAAGTTATCACTGTCTTCTGCTCTTTTGAGAGCTTCAAGATATTCTCATCAGAGTGGTCTGAATTCATCAGGACTTATTATCTCAATCTTCAATAGAACTGCTGCGATTGTTTAGGGTTCGATTTTGAAGTGATGTTTGTTATTTATGCTGTTAGAATTCGCCTTGATAATAGATACATTATCATTCCTAGTTAGGTATTTAATAATATCTATTATGAGTGCCTTAAATTGATATTTTGATTGGCAATTTTGATGAATTTAGAAATGCAAAGTTTTGAATTGAGATAAAAAAAGATTCTCAAAACTGAGAATCTTATGAGCGGAGAGGGATTTGAACCCCCGACCAGTTGCGTGTAAAGCAACCGCTCTCCCACTGAGCTATCCGCCCGATTACGTTGCTAAAAGTATCATCTAATGCTTTTCTTGTCAATGTTTTTATGAAAAAAAAATATTGTAATTCTGGAATATGAAGTTCAGTATTCATCATTGTATTGCATCTCATGATATCAAAATCAATAGAAGTCTATTGAATAAGTAGTCTCAAAAAGTGATTTATGCATAAAAACAACCCAAAAGTTTGCATGTTGCATTAGCATTTAATTAATATTATTATTTGGTTGAATTTAATGGCAAAATTAAATTGTGAATAAATGGGAGACAAAATGAAATTACATAAAATGATTTTAATGACCAGCTTGATTTCTTTGATGGCAATATCAACAGCTTTTGCTGGCGGAAATAAAGAAGCTGAAGCAACTGCAGGAAAAGTTCCTGATACTGTCAGATTGAATATTGCATCAGAGCCTGATTCTCTTGATCCTTGGTTGAGTGCAGCATCAGATACATCTGCAATATTTGGTAATGTTTTTGAGGGGCTTCTTTCCTTTGATGAAGGTGGAAACTTGAATCCGCAGATAAGTAAATCCTATACCGTCAGTGATGATGGATTGGTCTACACTTTTTATCTGAGAGACGATGTGTATTTCCACAACGGTACTCATCTGACAAGCTCAGATGTTCTGTATTCATATCTGAGTCTAGATGACAGTGATGGTACAACTTATAAATTTCCAAGCATTGATAAATGTGAGGTGATTGATGACTACACCTTCCAAATTACATTGAAGAGCGCCCAGTCCTCATTTTTGATATCGGCTGCTCTCACAAAGATATTGCCTGAGGATTACAGTGATGAAGCAACACATCCTATTGGAACAGGTCCATATAAATTTGTCTCATACACTCCATCTCAGGAATTGGTGTTTGTAAGAAATGATGATTACTATGATGAAGATAATTATCCTTCAATAAAAAATGTTGAGGTCTATATAATGAGTGATTCATCATCAGTTGTAGCGGCTCTTCAATCCGGTCAGATAGATATTGCAGATATCTCATCAAACAATGTTGATATGTTCAAAAACAACTACACTGTTATAAGCGGTGTCAGAAATCTTGTATCACTTCTTGTTTTCAACAACGATGTGAAACCTTTGGATGATGTGAGAGTCAGAAAAGCTATAACCATGGCAATTAACAAAGAAGATGTAATTGGAGGCGTTTTTGATGGATATGCAGAGCCAGTATATTCAAACCTCTCTCCGGTATTCAAAGATACTTACAACAGTGATATCGAAGGAATGTATTCCTACGATGTTGAAGGTGCAAAAAAACTCTTGAGTGAAGCAGGTTATCCAAATGGTTTTGATTTAGAGGTGACTGTTCCAGGAAATTATTGGCAGCATGTTGATACCTCTCAGATTGTTCAGCAGAATCTTGCAAAAGTTGGAATCAAGTTGAATATAAAAACAGTTGAGTGGGGAACTTGGCTTGATGATGTTTATTATGGAAGAAACTACACTTCTACAATCATTGGAATTGATGGAAAGCTTGATCCATATGAAAGCCTTGTTCGTTACACAACAGGTTATCACAACAACTTCATGAACTACAGCAACAGCGAGTATGATGAGCTCATCAATGAAGCTTTAACAGCTTCATCTGAAGATAAAATTGAACTCTATAAAGAAGCTCAGAAGGTAGTTGCTGAGGATGCAGGTTGTGCATTCATCTGCTCTCCAAGCAATATTGTTGCAATGAGATCTGATCTTAAGGGATACAAATTCTATCCTGTGTACACCATTAATTTTTCATCTCTTTATTATGAAGAATAATAATTGATATAAAAGTACAGAAAAAATACATCACCTTTGGATATTTTATTTATTCAGAGGTGTTTTTATATGTATTATCAATTAAACGATTGTATAGTATTGTGTATCTGTTTTATAATTTAGTTAGGAGTTAGAAAATGCATTATTACACTAGAAAATTACTAAGTACTCTCATAACTCTATTTTTAGTTTCTGTACTTACATTTTCTATTTTTCAGTTGGTACCAGGTGATCCAGCTCAGATGATTCTTGGCGTGGATGCCAATCCTCAACAGATAGAGGCTCTCCGTTCTACAATGGATTTAGATAAGAATCCAGTGATACGTTATACCAATTGGGTATTGCGTGCAGTACAGGGCGATTTTGGTACATCTTATAAATATCAAAGACCTGTAGCAGCATTGATAAGTTCTTCAATAACAATTACAGCCCAATTGGCTTTTTTGTCGCTGCTGCTTTCCATACTCATCGGTATTCCTGTTGGAATATTCATTGCAAAACGAGACAAAGAGAAGAAGGTGATTCCTCTATCGATTCTGTCGCAACTTGGAATGGCCATTCCATCATTCTGTGTTGCAATTCTTCTTATTGATATATTCTCTATAAAGCTCAAGATACTGCCTTCTTTGGGCTACATTCCTTTTTCAGAAAGTCCTTTTGGCTGCTTCAAATCTCTTTTACTTCCATCTCTCTCAATTGCTTTTGGAGGAGCTGCAGTTATTATAAGATATTTGAGATCCAACATAGTGAGTGAGAGAAGAGAAGATTATGTAAGAACAAACAGGAGCATAGGTCTCAGTGAGAACCAGATTCTCTACAAGCACATACTTAGAAACTCCCTCATACCAGTGATCACAATATTTGGAATACTTGTATCTGAGGTGCTTGGTGGATCAATTATAATTGAGAATGTGTTCTCCTTACCTGGAATTGGTAAGCTCATCACATCTTCAATTACATCAAGAGACCTACCATTGATACAGGCACTTGTTCTGTATCTATCAATTATAGTTGTTATTACAAACATGATTGTTGATTTACTCTATGGAGTCATAGACCCAAGAATTAGGATAAAAGGTGATGATTAGATATCTCAAAAATAAAAATATAGTGGTGGGATTGATCTTTCTTTCATTGATTTTGATATTGATGATTGCAGGGCTTGTTGCTCTTCCATATGATCCAAATGCCATCGATATTGCACATAAATTGAAAGGGGCATCAAGGGCCCATCTTCTTGGAACCGACCATCTAGGTCGTGATATATTATCACGTCTTATGGTGGGATCTAGAATATCTCTTTCAATAGGTTTTTGGGTTGTTCTGCTTGGTTCCCTAATTGGCATTCCGCTTGGTGCAGTTGCAGGATATTTTGGAGGGAAGATAGATGAATTGATGATGAAGATAATCGATACTCTGATGAGTTTTCCAGGCATCCTTATAGCCCTCATGTTGATTGCTGTATTTGATGTCAGCCTAAAGATCATAATAGTGGCACTGGCTCTCATAAGCCTTCCAAAGTTTGCAAGAATATCTCGTTCTGGTTTTGTTAAATACAGAGAGAGTGCATTTGTGCTCTCAACAAAAGCAAGAGGAGCTGGCAACATAAGAATCATGATTCATCACATATTGCCTCATATAGTACCATCACTGATGGTAACAGCATCTCTTACATTTGCAACAGCTGTTATATCTGAGGCAGGACTCAGCTACCTTGGCCTTGGAATTCAACCACCAACACCATCTTTTGGTAAGATGGTATCAGATGCACAACCTTACATATTCCAAAATCCTACCTATGTTTTGATTCCAACTCTTGCTATCACAGTTCTGGTTCTTGGTTTCAATTTGATAGGTGATGGCATACAGGAAGTTCAGGAAAGAGAGGGACAAAATGAATAAAGTTCTTGAGATCAATAATTTCACTTTATCTTTCAAAATAAGAGATAAAGAGGTAAGAGCTGTAAATGATATATCTCTGTTCGTAGAAAAAGGAGAGGTCGTTGGCTTGGTAGGTGAGTCAGGGTGTGGTAAGTCTTTGACAGCTCTCTCCATAGTGAATCTTCAACCATCAAATTCAAAGATAGTTGATGGTGAGATTGAAATCAATGGAGAGGATGTTCTCTCTTACTCTCGTGAGATGTGGAATGATAAGAGAGGCAAGGACTTCTCAATAATATTCCAGGAGCCAATGAGTGCACTCGACCCTCTTGTTAAAATTGGAAATCAGATAAAAGAATCCATTGTTGCACATGCTGATGAGAGCATCAACAGTGTTGATTTGAAGAGCAGAATAATGGACATGCTGAGAGCTGTTGAGTTGAGAAATCCTGAGCTTGTATATGAGAGCTATCCACATCAGCTTTCCGGTGGTATGAGACAGAGAGTGCTCATAGCACTATCATTGATAAACAACCCATGTCTGCTTGTTGCAGATGAGCCAACAACAGCTCTTGATGTCACAGTGCAGAGTCAGATATTGAAGATATTGAAGCAGATGAATGAAGAGCTATCTTTATCAGTTCTCTTCATATCTCATGATCTTGGCGTCGTTAAGAACTTCTGTGAGAGAATTTATGTTATGTATGCAGGATTGATAGTGGAAAGTGGTATCTCATCAGATTTGATTGAAAATCCAATTCATCCATACACAAAGGGACTGATTGACTCAATACCATCCATCAAAAAACGTGGTAAGACTCTCTCTACAATCAAAGGAAATGTTCCCACTCTTGAAAGAAGATCTGGAATGGGATGTCCATTTGCCTCTCGTTGCTATCTAGCAAAGCCCGTCTGCTATGTAAAGAAACTCGAGGAGCAGAGAGTTGGCAGCAGGTCTCTGTTCTGTCATCTAATCAATCTTGAAGAAGAATTAGAAAGGATCAAAAGTGATGCAAAAAACTGAACTGATAAAATGCGATAAAGTATGTTTCAGCTACTCACAGGGCACTCCAATAATCAAGGACCTTGATCTGATCATCAATGAAGGTGAGTCTGTTGGACTTGTTGGAGAGTCAGGATGTGGTAAATCAACACTTGCTGCAATATTGCTCAATCTCTTGAAACCAACTTCAGGAAGTATCTCTGTAAACAATGTTGATTTGAGTACTTTGAAGGGCAAAAGAAAGAAGGAATTTTATAAAGAGGTTCAGATTGTATTTCAAGATCCATCCTCATCTCTTGATTCTCTGATGACAGTGGGCCAGCTCATAAAAGAGCCACTTGTGATACATAAAATTGGCGATAAAGAATTTCGTAGGAAAAAAGCTCTTGAGATGATGAAGATTGTTGGACTATCTTCTGCCTACATAGATAGCTATCCAGGAGAGCTATCTGGAGGTCTCAAGCAGAGACTATCAATTGCAATTGCACTGGTACTTGATCCCAAGGTTCTCATATTGGATGAATGTGTTTCTGCATTGGATGTGAGCATTCAAGCTCAAATTCTCAATCTGCTTATGAATCTTCAGAAAAATTTGAATCTCACTTATTTATTCATCACTCATGATTTAAATGTTGTATCCTACATTGCAGACACAATAGCTGTGATGGAAAATGGTGTTATAGTTGAAAAAAATCAGACAGAGGAGTTATTCAACAATCCTCAACATCCATATACAAAGAAACTGCTGAGTGCAAGTATAAGTTAATATGTAATTAGCATTGCTTATCTTATTTTTACAGTGTAAAATTAGAAAAAATATTTTTTTGGGAGAAAAACGTTTATGGTAGTGAATGTTGATATGATTGTGATCTACTTCTTCATCTACAGTGTTGTAGGTTGGATTGTGGAGGTATCATATTGTGGAGTACTTGATAAACATCTGACAAACAGAGGGTTCCTAAAAGGACCTTACTTACCAATTTATGGCTTTGGTGGAATGGCAATTGCATATGCAATCAAGCCTCTTTTGGCAAATACAGCAGCACCATCAAATCCTCTGAGTGTATTTATTGGAGCAGCTCTCATATGTTCTTTCATTGAATATATGGGATCTTGGATTCTTGAAAAAGCCTTCAAAGTCAAACTGTGGGATTATAAAAATTATAAAATCAACCTCAATGGTAGAGTATGTCTCGTAAATTCAGTACTATTCGGATTGCTTGGTATATGTGTTGTTTACATAATTCATCCTTTCATCGTTGATTCGGTTGGAAAGTTGGACAAGATAAGTGCAATAGCAATATTCTATACCTCTCGTGCTATCGAGATTGTCATGACTTTTGATCTTGCTTTATCTATAACTAGAATGAAAGCCTTCACAAGAGCACTGGATGATATTAGAATCAAGAGTGATGAACTTGAAACAAAAATTGTTGCACTCTCTGCTAATTCTCCTAAGTCGATGGCTGAAGCTAGAGCTAGACTTGAATCTGAGATAGCAAAACAGAGAGCTGAACTTGAGAGTCAGAAGGCTGCTTTTGCTGCTAGAAGCTACAAAATATTTATTGCTTACCCAACAATGAAATTGAAGAATCATGAAGCAACTTTGAGATTTGAATTGTTCAAGATGCAGATGAAGAGCTTCATTGATAGAGGTATGGAAGAGAGAAAGAGACGTTCTGAAAAACTCAATCTTGCTATAGAGAACAGAAAAGCTAGATTGAAGAATATGAATAAATAGAACATTTATGATGGTGAATCTATAAAATTCACCATCATAACAATTAGAAATGATTAAGATATGATAGTAAAAACATATATTATCGATATGATAATTTATATTTTTAATATTATTATTATATAATATGAGGCAAAGATGAAAGAAGTATTAGAAAAATTACATGAGACGATTGAAGAATCAGCTTCTCCTGCAAGATTGATGGCAGTAAGTAAGAACCATCCTTATGAGGCAATTGAAGAAGCTTATGAACTTGGAGAGAGACTATTTGGAGAGAACAGAGTTCAAGAGATTGAATCAAAGTTCCCAGCTAAAAAAGATAGGCCAAGTGATTTAGAATTGCATTTAATTGGACATTTACAATCTAATAAAGTTAAAAAGGCCGTACCACTTGTTGATTCAATCGATAGTGTTGATTCTCTTAAATTGTTGAAAGCTATCAACAAAAAGAGCTTTGAGATTGGTTGTGTTATGAATATTCTTCTTGAATATAACACCAGTGGTGATGCAAACAAAACAGGTTTTTCATCCTATGAATCAATTAAAGAAACAGTACTTGAATCAAAAGAATTATCTAACGTTAGAATCAATGGATTGATGACAATCGGACCATTGGGTGGCAGTGAAGAAGAAGTCAGAAACGCTTTTTTATCTCTCAAAGATATGAGAGACAAATTGGAAAAAGATTGCGATATTGAGCTCAAAGAGCTCAGCATGGGAATGAGTGGTGATTATCAGATTGCACTGGAATGTGGGTCTACAATGATTCGAGTTGGTACTATGATCTTTGGAGCTAGAGATTATAGTAAAAAATAAGGACAGAGTTGTGAAAAAGAAAGCTATATTATTACTTTTGGTTATGTTGTTATCAATTTTATCACCAGTCTTCAGCAGTGACTTGAATCTTGTTGATTATGAACCATACAGTGTCAATGAATTCCCAGATTGGAGTGTGAAACTGAGACGAGGGGAGAGTCTGTTTTTTGGATCTCTTGCAGTGACAATGCCACTGACAATGCTATCATACAGTGTTGCTACAAATGTGGGTGTTATGGATTCGATAAATGATGATACAACTGAAGTATTATGTGAGCTTTCAGTAGCAGCTGGATTGTCTTTGTGCATAGCTATCGCGGATTATGTAATTGGAGAAATGGAATAAGAATGGCAATACGAGAAATTAAACATACAATTGTTGTAGAGAATCAAGAGAAGAAAGTAAGAGTTGATGCATATCTTGCAGCAACCATAGAAGAGCTCAGCAGAACACAGGTATCATCTACTGATGCTGTAATTCTTGTTGATGGAAAGAAAGTTAAGAACAGCGCTAAAGTTGTAAATGGTCAGGTGATTGATTTTTCTTATCAATTGGATGAATTTGTAGATCTGACACCATACGATATTCCTCTTGATGTTATATATGAAGATAAAGATATCATTGCTATCAACAAAGAACAGGGATTGGTGGTCCATCCAGGTGCTGGTAACTTTGATGGCACTCTTGTCAACGCATTGGTACATCACATTGGACCAAGTTTTGCTGAGGCTTTTAAAGAAGAAGCTGCTGAAGCTGAAGAAGATGGTGATGATGATGAAGAGGTACAATCATTTGGAATTGATCAAATGAGACCTGGTGTTGTTCACCGTCTTGATAAAGATACAAGTGGTACGATGGTTGTTGCTTTGAATAAAGACAGCTATTACAACCTTGTGGAGCAGTTCAAAGAGAGAACAACTCGTAAGTCTTACATCGCAATTGTAAAAGGTCATTTTACAAAGCGCAGAGGTAGAATTTACACAAATATCAAAAGAGATCCTAAAGATAGAAAGAAATTTACAATATGCAATGATGATGAAGGAAAGAAGGCTGATACAACTTATGTTGTACTCAAGCAGTATGAAGGTTTTGCTCTTTTGAGAGTCAACATTCACACAGGAAGAACTCATCAGATCAGAGTTCATCTTGCTTCTATAAATCACCCAGTATTGGGAGATCCTATCTACAGCAAGCAGAGCAAGAAATATAAAGATGCTACCTTGATGCTCCATGCAATCAGACTTGAGATTGAGCATCCTGTAACAGGTGAGCATATGGTATTTAACTCTCCAATGCCTCAACGATTCAAAGATGTTTTGAGACCATTACCATCATTTGAACAGGAAAAAGGCTTTGAAGATAAATACTATGAATCTGCCACAAAAATGGCAAATCATAAAAAATAAATACAATTAGAAACGATTGTTCTTTTCTAAGTTGATCTGCCTCTTCATCCATGGAGAGGCAATTTCATCATTTAAATCACTGTTGAAAATTTTCTCACATAGAATTGTGGTTGGAGCCCCATGGCCTGGAAACACAAGAAGATTGTCATCTAGGCACATCAGTTTCTGATTTATTGAATTGATCAGAAGTGATCTTTCCATGTAACCTGGAGTTGATCCAATCCTGCTTGCAAGAAGGGTGTCTCCAGTGAATAAAGCATGACCAATTTTCCAAACGATTGAATCAATGCAGTGACCTGGAAGGTGAATGGCTTCAACTTCAATACCACTGCATTCAAACGAGAATTTCAATTCTGCTAGTGTCTCTTTGTTGTACATTCTGTCCTCAAGAGGAATCACGGGAAAGTCATAAACAGACGATGCAAAAGCAAAAATAGTCGGTTGATAGATCTTCAAAAGAGTCTTGACTCCCTTTGAATGTGATTCATGTCTGTGAGTCAGAAGAACTGTTTTTAAGTTGAACTTGTGGGACTCTATCATTGTAATCAGATCATTATCAACCTGACCTGGATCAATTAAAATTGCATCGGAGCCATCTTCATTACCAATTATGTAGGTGTTGCAGAATCCTACTGTTGAAAAGTGTTGATATATTCTCATGATATGCTGTCCTCAAAGTTGGAGTATTTGAAATTAACTCTACGGCGTTCGGTATTGCTGAAATCTGCCTTCTTCAAATTGCAATCTTCAAAATTGGTATCTCTCATGCAGGCTGCAGCAAATGTTGTGTAATATAAATCACTGCTGCTGAAGTCAGCATACCAAGAATCTATTCCAGAGAAGTTGTTATGTATCAACATGGAATCATGGAATGTCGTGTTGATTATCTTGCTTCCTGAAAATACTGAATATCTTATATCAGACTCAGTAAAAGTGCAGTCTTTGAAGTAGCAAAAGTGAAACAAGCAAGTTCTTATACTTGTTTTTGAAAAATCCATATTTCTGAAAGTGCACCATGAAAAATCAGAGCTTGAAAATACTTTTGAAGCAACTGAAAGTCCATCAAATTCTCCATGAGAGAAGGAGATATCTCTTACCTCTTCATCCTCTTGAATCTTTCTGTACATCTCTCTAAGAAGATCACTCTTGTTTGGAGAGTGAACATAACAATATTCTGAATCTAAACAGACAAATGCATTGCAGCTGTCCTTCTTACAAGTTTTAAAACTAAACATAATTTAAGAATAACAGAAGAGAGTAACTTGTCAAGGCTTTTATTGATAATAAAAGCATGTGTTTGTGCAAATAAGCTTTTAGAAAATGTAGTTTGTTTTTGATTGTTCAATGCATTGACTTGGCATCTTTTATTTGTAGATGTTGCATATAATTGATGTGCTCTGCATCTTTCAGTGATTATTGTTTGTTTTTTAATGGAAAAATTGGTTGAATTCTATGGAGCAGCAGTGCTCAAATATCCTTAATGTTAGCTTAATTTGAGAAAAAGAAATTAATAATGATATATTTTACAAGAATAAGTTTTAACTTGCTTGCCAACTATTTTACTATTTCTTATTATGTAACCATGATAGGAACAATTTTAAGAGGTATAAACAATATTTATACCGTAAGTGATGGCACTGAAACTTATATGTGCAGAATTAAGGGTAAACTTTTATCTACCGTAAATGATGAATATAATCCATTGGCAGTAGGAGATGAAGTGGAGTTTACTCCATCTACAAACATGGAAGGTTTGATAACAAGTCGCTTGGAAAGAAATAACTGTTTCCAAAGGTGGAATGTGAAGGGCCAGTGCAACCAAACAGTAGTTGCAAATATGGATCTCATGGTCTGTGTGGCATCATGCTGCAATCCTCCTTTTAGACCTCGTTTTATAGATAGAGTTATTGCATGCTGTCAGGGAGTTCCTCTTTTGATAGTCTTGAATAAATCTGATTTGGGGTTGAAAGATAAAGAAAGAGAGAGATTTGAATTGTTTGAAAAACTTGGTTATCAGACAATAAAGGTCAGCGCAAAAAACCTTGATGGTGTCAATGAACTAATTGAAATAGTAAAAAACAAAAAGGTAGCTTTTGTTGGCCAGAGTGGTGTTGGTAAATCAACCCTCATCAATGAGATACTTGGAACAGATCAAAGAACAAATGAGATAAGCAGCAAACATGATAGAGGTCGTCATACAACCAACTTCTCCCAACTGCTCACAAAAGGTGAGCTCACTATAGTGGACACTCCTGGAGTCAGAGAGATAATGGTACCTCATAAATCAGAGTTGGAGATAGCACAATCTTTCCCTGAGTTTGTTGAGAATAGAGACAAATGTGCATTTGATGGTTGCACCCACACTGATGAGCCTGATTGTGAGATCAAGAGATTGGTAGAGAGTGGTGACATTGATGAAGATCGATATGAGAGTTATTTAAGAATGCTCGATTCTCTGACTCTTCAGGGACCTTTTTGGAAGGGCAGCACAGGCTCAACAAGTAAATCCCGATACAAAATACCGTCAAAAAAGAAAAAATACTAATAGAGTTAAAATGAGAATAAACGAAAAAACAGTGAGTGATCTTGGTTTTGATCAGGTACTGAACAAAATAAAAAAGAATGCACTCAGTGAAGCTGGTGCAGCTCGACTTGAGAGAAGAGCGTTCACCACCAATAAAGAGAAACTGTCTGAAATACAGAATAGAGTCGATGTCATAAAGACATTGATTGAAAACCCAAGAGTCAACAATCCGATGGCTTTTGTTGATTTGAAGAATGTATTCAATGAGTTGAATATCACATATCAAAGTTTGGATGGAATTGAATTACTTGATGCAGCATCTTACATTGAAAGTGCAAAATCTTTATGTCATTTCCTTCACTCTCCAATATTTGACAATCGACCAAACTCCCTTGTAAAAGATTTAGTTGGAGATCAGATTGATGAAGATTTAATCAGATATCAGAATGAAGCATTCTATGCTTTGGATGATACAGGTAAGATCAAAGACAGTCATCCTGCAATAAAACGTCTTGTGGAGAAGGTGGAGAGTGCAAGAAGCTCTCGTTCATCTTTCTCTAAAAGCTTCATAAGAAGCAACAAGGACTCTCTTCAAAATGATGTTGAGACAATTCGTGATGATAGGATAGTTGTTGCTGTTAAAGCAGATAGCAAGGCAAGTGTAAAAGGTTTTGTTCACAGCTCAAGTGCTTCTGGAAATACCATTTTCATGGAGCCCTACCAGCTTGTTGAATTGAACAACTCAGTGATTCTTGCAGAACAGCAGATTCTTATTGAGATGGCCAAGATATATGGTGAGCTCACAAAGAGTTTGAGAGCAATTGAAGAGAAGCTTCGAATCTTATCTTCAAAGGTGATCAAAGCAGATGTTCTGTATGCACTTGCTCTTTGGGCATCAAAGAATCACTGCAGCAAGACAAATCTTGATAAGAATTCAACCAAACTGCTTATGGCTCGCCATCCTCTTCTTGGTGATAAGGCTGTTCCTATTACATTTGAAATAGAAGACAACATAAAAGCTGTTGTTCTATCTGGACCAAATGCAGGTGGTAAGACTGTAACAATAAAAACTGTAGGTCTTTTTGCTCTTATAAACCAATTCTGTGGATTCATTCCATGTCATGAGGGATCAACTCTTCCTATATTTGATAAGATCTATACCGATATCGGTGATGATCAGAGCATTGAAGAAGCTCTTTCAACATTCAGTGGTCACATGAACACTCTATCAAATATATTGAAGAATACAACTGATAAGTCTCTTGTCATACTTGATGAGCTTGGATCTGGAACAGATCCAACTGAAGGTGGAGCTATTGCCTGCAGTGTTGTTGATTATCTGAAAGATAAAGCAAAGTTATCTCTGATAACATCACACCAAGCTGCTTTGAAATTGAAGGCCTATGGTGAGGACAATCTATTGAATGCTTCAATGGAATTCAATGAATCATCACACCTTCCAACATTCCGTGTTGTAACAGGACTTCCTGGTGACTCTCATGCAATCGATACTGCTGAGAGAATGAATCTTCCAACTGAGGTGATAAGCAAGGCAAAGCAATATCTTGGTTCAGATTCTCTTCAGATGAGTGAGATCATCAAATCTCTTGAAAGAAAGAGAGAAGAAGCTAGAGAGAGATTGGCTAAAATTGAAGAGATGGAAGCAAAGCTTCGTGTGGAGCAGAAGAAGGCTGATCTGTATGAGTTGAAACTCAAACAGCAGGAATTCATCCTTAAGAAGAATCAGAGCACAGATCTTTCTAGATTTGTTGAGCAGACGAGGTCTGAACTTGAAAAATTGGTTGCAGATCTTGTAACAGGGGAGCTCACCAAAGAAAAGAAGAAGAGTGTAAAAAAATTCATCGACAGTGTTGGCTCTCAAGAAGCAAAGCTTATCAGTACCGTCAAAAAAGAAGAAGAGGAAATTGCAACCAAAGACAAAGGTCCTTTTATTCTCAAAGAGGGTATGGATGTTCTCTGTGGTAAGAACAGACGAGAGGGAACAGTTCTTAAAAAAGATGGCAACAGAAAATGGAAGGTTCAGGTTGGTTCCATGAAGATAACATTCAAAGAAGCAGATCTGTATCCATGTGAGAATGTAAAGAAAGTTGAAACTCATAAAGTAGCTGTGAGCTATCACAACGACTCTCCAAGACCAAAGACTGTCATTGATGTTAGAGGTCTCACCTTAGAAGAGGCTTTGAATGTTGTGAGCACTCAGATAGAAGCATGCGTTGTGCATGACTTCTCAACTTTTTCAATAATTCATGGCCTGGGTGATGGAATTCTTCAGAGAGGAATTCAGGAGTATCTCAAGACACAGAATGTTGTTAAGGACTACCGATTTGCAATGCCAAATGATGGTGGAATGGGAAAGACATACGTCGTGCTCTAAAGATCATATAAATAAAAAGAAGGCTGAATTTGATAGTTCAGTCTTCTTTTTGGGCTCTTCAATGTATCAATATAAATTTATGATGTCTTCTTTTCTCTCGAGAATCTCATCTGAAAGAAGAGTCTTGAATACCTCATCCTCTCCAATTCTATCGATTACCTCTGCAAGACGCTCCCCACGATTTCCTCTGTCTTTGAAGAAAAGAAGTGTCTTCTCAATCAAGGCAAAAAGTTCCTCTTCATTGAGATAGCCTGGAACTGTGGTTGCAAGTCTTGTTTTCTTTCCCCATCTTCCGCCGATTACAACTTTATACATTGTCTTTGTTTCTGAAATCTTATCGAAAGTGCAGTTGCTTATGCAGCGACCACAGTTGTTGCAGATATTCTCATCCCATACCAATTCATTGTTTTTATCTCTGCTTACAGCGTGCATTGGACATTTTTCAACAACCTGGCATACCTTGCAATTCTTGCAATCTTTCAGTTCAAAAAATCTCTGTCCAATGATACCAAAATCATTTAAATCAGGTTTCACACAGTTGTTGGGACATCCTCCAACTGCAATTTTAAATTTGTGTGGAAGTTTTACAGCATGGTATTTAGCATAGTATTCATCATGTATCTTTTTAGCCAATGCCTGAGTGTCATACAGTCCAAAGATACAGGTGCTGCCTTTGCAGCTGGTTATAGGTCTAACAATGGGGCCTGTTCCACCTGTTTCAAGTCCGGCCTGAGCAATGAACATCTGAAAGTTTGAAACTTCCGCAAAAGGAATTCCTGGTACTTCAATTGTCATTCGACCTGTCATGGCAAGCTGACCGTTGCCATATTTTGCAGCTGCCTTCTGAAGCACATCCATCTCTGATGAACTCATAACTCCATTTTCAGTTATAACTCTTGCTGAGAATTTTTCTGTATTGCGGTTGAGCAATACACCTTGGCTTTTAAGGGTTTTAATATCATTTGTTGTGATAGCCACTTGTTTTCTCCTAATACTAAATTGTTTACTTGTAGAAGAGTATCATTATTGAGATATTCATAACAGATAAAATATAAAAAAAGGTTGTTTTTATTTGTTGCTTGCTATAAATCATTGTTGAATTGTAGGGTTTGGTTATATGTAATTTTGATGTTTTTGATTGTCCTAATATTGCACGCTTGATACTCTGTAAGTAGAATAATTTTCATGAAAAATAAATTAACTAAATATCTGATTTTGGATACCTTGCTCGTATTTCTGTTTGTGATGTTATATGATAAAGGTGCAACGGGAATGAGTCTTCATGAAATTGCAGGACTTGCAATGCTCTCTTTGTGTGTTGTTCATGTGGTGATTCACCCTAAGTATGTTGTGAATACCACAAAAAAGGCATTTTCAAGAGGAACTGGTTTGAGTAAAAAGGCTCGATTCTCCTATTTTTTATCATTTGTTATGGCCATAGCTTTTATTTTGATGATTGTATCATCAATCTCGATAAGTCAGGTGGTCTTCAACAATCGTGGAACAATTTTCATGAAGAATCTTCATAAAGAGTTGGCTGCTTTGCTTCTGCTTTTGGTTGCAGTTCATTTGGGACTTCATTATAAGATGATTGCAAGAAAGCTCAAAATGAACAAAATTGTTTCAACAATATTGATTTCAGCTGCTCTTGTATTTGGTATTTATTCATTGGCTACAAGCAAATATTTTATGTATTTGACAGCATTCTCAGATAGTTCTTTTGAATATTCTCAAGGACAGGAATCGAGAGGACCTAGAAATGGACATGAACAGAATAAGAATGGAGAGCAGTTGCAGGGTATTGATTTTGCAAAAGCTGGTTACACTATTATAACGTATGCATCGATAGTTTATGTATTCTGCTTTGCAACATATTCTGTTGAGACAGGATTGACCAAAAAGAAAAAAC
>JBFHKM010000061.1:0-16298 GCA_041595335.1 Sphaerochaetaceae bacterium | reverse complement strand
TTAAGATGATAAGTGATTTAGGAATCAAAGCCTACAGATTCTCTATCGCTTGGGCAAGAATTTTTCCAGAAGGAACAGGAAATATCAATCCAAAAGGTGTTGAATTCTACCACAACTTGATTGATGAATTGATTAAAAACAACATAACACCATATGTCACTCTATTTCACTGGGACTTACCTGTTGCATTGGCAGATAGAGGTGGTTGGCTCAATGATGAGAGTCCTAAATGGTTTGGAGAATATGCTGCCTTCTTCATCAAAGAATATGGAGATAAAGTCAAACATATTTTTACAATCAATGAGCCTCAATGTATTATTGGACTTGGACTTCAACAGGGCATTCATGCTCCTGGTTTGAAACTCAATCCAAGAGAAGTTTTAAAAGCTGCTCATAACTTATTGAAAGCTCATGGAGAGGCTGTTAAAGCAATAAGAACAGCATATCCAGATGTAAAAGTTGGTATAGCACCTACCTGTGGCGTGGCATTACCAATTTCAGATAAAGAAGAAGATATTGAAGTTGCTAGAAGACGATTTTTTGAGATATTGCCTCTAGATCAAGCATATGCATGGTCTGTTACATTATTTTTAGATCCTATCATTCTTGGTGATTATCCTAAAAAATATTATGAACTATACAAGGATTATCTTCCCAAAATAACAAAAGAGGATTTGGAGTTGATAAGTCAACCTTTAGATTTTCTAGGTCAAAATATTTACAATGGCTATGAAGTTACTCAAGATGCTGAAAAGAATTATGTATATCCAAAACGAAAAATAGGATTTGACCATACAGATACAAGTTGGCCAATAACACCCAAAGCTCTTTATTGGGGACCTAAATTCCTCTGTGATAGATACAAACTACCATTCTATATAACAGAAAACGGTCTGGCATGCCATGACAGCGTATCTGTTGATGGAAAAGTTCATGATCCAAACAGAATTGACTTCTTAACAAGATATCTTCGAGAATACAGCAAAGCATCTCAAGAGGGAATTGATATAAGAGGATACTTCCAGTGGTCTTTGATGGATAATTTTGAATGGGCAGAGGGTTACTCTAAAAGATTTGGTATCGTTTATGTTGATTATTCAAATCAAAAGCGCATTATTAAAGACAGTGCTCTATGGTATAAAGAGACAATAGAAGCAAATGGCGAGAATCTTTAATTAAAATCTCACAGATAAAAAGCATTGATTGTTTAACTTTCAATGCTTTTTATCTTTATTGTCCTTTTATTTATTATTCACTCTCTTTGAAATTATCAATCAAACAGATATCAATATCGAAGCATCTTTTTTCAAAAGGTTTGAGAATCTCAAGAATATTCTTCTCTTCCATGACCTTACGACCTTCAAATGTAGAGTTACATGGTTCAACAGCCCATACGTAATCTCCACTGATGTTTGATTTCCATTCCATAAAATTCTTAAGTTGATTCTTGTTCCATTTCAATCTATAAGCTAAATCTTTCTTAGGATTTACTATAGTTGCCTGAGCTTTTCCATCTTGGTCGGCTCTAACTTCATGCATGTAAACCATTTCTTCTATACCATCCTCAGAGTTAGGCTTCTCCATGACATTCCATTTATCTTTATTCTTTTCAGCATATTCGGTCTGTGATCTAATTGATTCACTGTCCAAAAGCATATAACAGTTTTCATCTAAAAAAGGATAACCTGTGTTGCAATGATAAAGTAAGCAGAAAGGTTCACTTTTAAAGTTTTCATTAACAACTTCATCATGAATATGGATAGAGGATGTTCCAACAACTGAAGTAATGGTTCTTCTGAATTGAAGATTTCTTCCAAACAACATAGAATCTCTCATCTCACCACTTATTTTTATTACTGTATCACCATTTTCTTCTACAGTATCCACGCAGAGATGTTCACATGGAGTTGTTCTCAGTCTTCCATGCATTGCATAATCAGTACCATTAGAGTTGCATGGACCTCCTGTGTTCTGGAGTCCACATGTAAAAAAGCCACCAGCCATTATACTGTGTTGAGCTTCTGCACCATTTGTATCGTATTGATTTCGTCCTTGAAGTCCAGGCTTGGTTAAAAAACTTATATTCTCACCTCTGAAGGATATCTCTGCAATGTCCAAACACTTATCAGCCATGACAGTGAAGTTAAGTGGACCATTCTTAACTACTACAGCCTTCATCCCATCAGCTCGACCTTCCTCAAATCTTACCACACGTGCACTATATAGCTGCTGTACGCTTCCTACATACTTTCTCTCATCATTATTCATAAAGAACTCCTCGTTTTGAATTTAATCGATTAAATAATAAAGATATTATGCATCCACTTCTTTTATTTTGCAAGAAATAAAATTGATTTTAAGAAAAAAAAATCTCCATTGTAAATAATCAGTTAGAAAACAACAAAAAACTCGATCCATTAAATACTTAAGAATCGAGTCGATTATATATATAGGGTTTATGAGGAAATTTGAGTTTATATTAAGCAGCTACTACGTTGAATACTGATGCATTGTAAGCATCTGTTGAGTTACCTTCTGAATCATAGAAACCATAATCAACAGAATCTGAATTTGAATTGACTTCATATCCACCATTGTCTGTTTGTTCGAAAGTTACTTTTTCTGGAACATAAGCTACAAGAGTAATAGTGAAAGTTTTTGCTGTTAAGCTACTAACTGCTATTGCTGATATTACTAGTGCTGTTAATAAAAACTTTTTCATCTGTTACTCCTTGTTGTTAATATGTTTATAATGTAATGCATAAGTTTGTATAAGTCAAGTAATAATTTTTAAATCATAGTCATAAGTTACGTTATAAGTAAGCTAAATCGCCTATTTTAAGCGTATAAGTATGTATAAGTTATATATATTTACTCATCTGTATAACTTTTGCTAATGTAATAAGTTTGTATAAGTTATTACAAATTTCAATAAAATCGCTCATTTGAGCCTTATTTCAAATGTTTCTCATCATCGAGTGGCAATAAATTGTTATTTTTCGTTTTTGTTGGGATTTTTTTTTAAAATAAACAGATTTTTTTTATTTCTTTCCTTTTTGCAGACAAATAAAGAGGTACTTCCTTCAAAAACAGTGAACATATCGTGAAAAGATCATAAAAGAAATGAGTTTCATATCATGATTTAAATTATAAAACAGCATTCACTTTGGACTCCAAAAGAGAGAGAGCTCCAGAATAAATTCTCATGATTTGAGCTTTGGAGGAAAACACATAGTAAATCTGTTGATCATTTTTATGAGCACTTCAGTTCAAACATAAAGATTATTCATCAGTTCAATATTATATAAGGAGAGTGTGGAAATCTGAATTCACCAAGACCAATTCAACACTTAATCAAGAGTTGAAAATCCAGCTGCAAAAATTCTTATCACGTGGAATCAAAAAAATAGTTCGATTCCTTTCCTAGAACCGAACTATTTAAGTTTGTCTTTGTCTTTGTCCTGTGTACAACAGATTAGTTTTTTTTTGTTTTGTATATTTCTTATAAAAGTATGTTTTCAAGTTAATTTTATAAGCATTAAAAATTCATTTTTATCTACTGAATCAACATTCAATATTGAGGTATCCACCCAGCAGGTATTTCGTCAATTAAGATAGCCATAACAATAAATTTTATATTGTTACTTCTGTTACCTAATTACATTTTCAATATAGTGTAGAAGTTAGTATAAGTCAATGATTTTTTTCAAACAAAATGACACAACTTATGGCAAAAGTATCCCAAAATTACATTAGATTAACGTCAAAGTAGGAAGAAGTACCAACTTTAACACTAAGTTCCAATGTTAGAAGTATGTAAGAGGTATCAATATCAAGACAAATTTGCAATGTTTAGCTGAAGAATATAGACAACGAAGTTTATTTCAAGAAAGATCAACTATGGTCATATAGCATACTTTCTGGACTATTTTTTTATTAAAAAAAAGTAAATTATTTTTGATCTTTTACATCAATTGACTCATCAATTGAATTTTATTAAGAATTTGATTGCAATCTTGGGCCTCAAGCCTTCAGTTTGTGTTGATGAATATTGATGAAATATGTCATTGTGATACCATTGGATTATAAGCTTCATGGTATAAAAATCCAAAACTTCATTCTTTCAACCAAATACAATCTTTAATTTTCCCATTTTATTTTTTAAAAATGACAAAAAAAACAATAGTCCAATTCCTTCCCAAGAATTGAACTACCCTTTCTTTTTTTTACATGTCTACAATACACAGGATCAGAAATAACTTTGTATAATTTTTTTTAATATTCATCCATAAAACTATGTATTTGTTTAGATTACTTTACTAAATAAGTAACAGATAGATTGATTAATAATATGCCAACCCCCTCATCTATTAAAAAGATATCAGAGCCAATTGAGTTTTTCTTTTCAATTATCTAGTTCATAAAATCAATGGAAGTGAGTGGTCCCCAAATCCAAAACTGCTTATATCTATTGAAGAATTTATCAATAATGCAAGAATAAGAGTTTAATATATATCACCAGTAACCTAAATTCATTTTTAATATAGTGTAGAAGTTAGTATAAGTCAACGAAATTAATTTTAATAAAAGGCTTAACTTAGGTTATAAGTTCCTTTAAAAACCTTAAAATAGAGACTTAGCTTGTAATAAGTACAAGTATTATGTCATGTTATCATGTAATAAGTTTGTACGAAGCATTGTTATAAGCGCCTTATATAGCCGTTTTTATTTATGATTTTACGTCGAAGTTATCTATTTATTGTTTTAACTATGGTCATATTACATATATTTCACCCATTTTTTTTATTAATTTTTTTTTATTATTTTTCATTTTTTATTGTATATATTGGTGATTTTTTTGATTTTTTACCGCCTATCTGAAAAATTCCATTATATTTTATCAAATAAAATGCCCCAAAGATTTGATCTATAGGACATTTTACGTATCATGAAAGCACAGATCTATATAAGATTTGTATCTACTGATGGCTCTTCCAATCCCTCGCATCCTTTAGATAGCCCATCAAATATTTTAGGATCCATTCTTGCTACAGATTCAGCACTTTTAATTTTGCCTGCATTGTTTTCGCTCTCTCTCTTCATGTCTGCCTTTCCTGCTAACTCTTCAAAATCATTACTTTTGGGAGCACACTGTCTGAATTCAACATGACCTGCTGTAACATAAATTTTAGATCTAGTTTTTTTATTTTCATCTTCCCATTTATCTTGAGAAATTCTACCTCTCAACCTAACAATACTTCCTTTTCCCAAATATTGATTGCAAAGCACTCCGCTTTTACCCCAAACTTGTATATCAACGAAAGAAGCATCCTGCTTGTAAGTTCCATCTTTTTGCTTATAAGAATAATTGTTTGCAATTGTAAAATTACAGACACTGTTTTCACTGCTAAAAGTCTTAATCGTTGGGTCTTTAACAAGTCGTCCTTCAAGTAATACAGAATTTAAATCATCATACTTGCCCATTTTTTTACCTCTTTAGGAATGTTTATCAGTATTCTGCTATGCAAAATATGGTACTTCTTTAATAAAGTATGTTTAAGGAGTCATTATAATGTCCAAATTAACAGTATTATCACTTGGTGGTTCAATCATTGCACCAGATAAAGTAGATACAGAATTTCTAATCAATTTTAACAAAGCACTTAGAGAGTATTTAAGTGAAGACAAAGAAAGAAAAGTAATAATAGTTTGTGGTGGAGGCGCACCTGCAAGAGTTTATCAGACAGCATTTAGAGCTATTTCCGACAACAAAGATAATAACGTTCAGGATTGGATTGGAATCAAAGCAACACACCTTAACGGCGAATTAGTTCATGCAATCTTCAGCGATTTAACAGATGATGATTTAGTAACTGATCCTACAGCAGATATCGCATTCAGCAACCAAGTGTTGGTAGCAGCTGGTTGGAAACCTGGTTTCTCAACAGATACAGATGCTGTTTATTTGGCTCAAAGATTCAATGGTAAGTTAATAATCAACTTATCAAACATTGCTAAAGTTTATACAGCAGATCCTAAACTAGATCCAACTGCTACACCAATTGATTCAATCTGCTGGGAAAAATTCAGAGACATTGTTGGTAATGAATGGATACCAGGAAAGAACCTTCCATTTGATCCTATTGCAAGTAAAACTGCTGAAGCTGAGTCAATGAAAGTAATCTGTGCAGATGGTAGAAATATTGAAAACACAATGGCTATTCTTAATGGCAAAAAATTCGACGGTACCATTATTGGCGAATAATTAATTAATTTTAAACATAACAGGCAAGGTTGTTTTACTTCCTTGCCTTATTTTTTATCTTTTTATTTCAAAAGCAATTGCATCTGCTCCATCTATATAAAAAGGTTGAGCAAAGCTACCTCTCTCTTCAAAACCCAATGATTTTATAAGAGATTGCATTGCAATATTTTTGGGATGAGTATCAATTCTAACAGACCTTTTTAAGTCTTCTGCAATCTTCATGCCTTCTTCAATCAAAAACCGTCCAGCACCCTTTTTTAAAGACACAAGGCGATGTATTGATAGATAGGGACAATCATATTTCCAGAATTTTTCATCCTCATAATCTTCATCCTTTTCTTTTTGAAAGACTGCCATACCTACAACAGAGGAAGGATCTTCCTCAAAAACAAAATACAATCGTTCTTTTTCAATATCTTCTATGAGCATATCTTCAAAAGGATAACCTGTATCCCACTGAGGATTATTTCTTTTTTGCATTATAGCTCTTCCGGCATCACTGATTTTAAGTGCTATCTTTTCTTCACCTTCCACAGCTTTTCTTATATTAAATGACATAACGACTAATTTCCCTTTTTTAAACCTAAATAGTATTCAAGAGGTGTACAGAAATTCTTAGGAAAAGGCATATCCAATTTGAAATCAGGAATCCACTCCACATCATCTCCTATCTCCTGTACAAAACCATCTTCAATATCCAAAATATCAAGATAAGTTAGAAGATTATCATAATCTTCCTCAGAGATCTTTTTAAATTTATCAGGATTGATTGGGTCTGTGAACTGAACCATCAAAGATAGAAAGCATTTATCCTTAAGATTCTTTGCATAATATTCCAAAAATTCTGTTGTAGGTTTTAAAGGACCTGGGAATATAAGGTGGCGAACCAATATGCCTTCTGGTGTTGTGAACTGCCCCTTATATTTGTACTTTGGATGCTTTTTAACAAGGAATTCAAATACAGGTTTTATATAATCAACATATCTCTCTGTACCACAGAAGTTTTTGGCTGTGTTCCTATCTAAAGTTTTTAGATCAATTAAATACAAATCAATATATTCATCTATAGCCTTCAATCCTTCAACTGACTCATAACCGCTGGTATTCCAGACAAGTGGAAGAGTCATACCCTTTGATCTAGCTATATCAATTGCTTCTATTATGGATGGAATGAAGTGTGTTCCTGTAACAAAATTGATATTGTTGGCTCCAATTTTTTGAAGTTCAATCATCATCTCAGCCAGTTCATCAATGCTGACTTGTGTACCTACAGAGCCATCCCTGACGTTCAAACCTCCACTGATTTGATAATTTTGGCAATACTGACAGTGAAGAGGACATCCTGAGAAAAAGATCATTCCAGAACCATTCTTACCAGTTACAGGAGGCTCCTCTCCCTTATGCAAACCACTCCAAGCAACTCGAACAGTGGCACTCTCTCCGCATACTCCAAGCTTTCCGTCATTTCTATTGACTTTGCAATAATTGGGACAAAGCATACATTCATTATATAATTCAAGATTTTTCACTATTTTTCCAACTTTATAAATTTTATATTTTCGATTACAATACCATTATAACAAATATAATAATAATATTTTTCTTGTTTAGTACTGTCGATTTTACTTAATTGTTGTATCTTTAACAAGAATAATAGATTTGTTTGGAGAATTTAATGGGAATCTTTAAAAAAAAGATAGAAGAAGAAAAGATAGAGGAACGATATATTCTCTGCTTAGATGGTGGTGGAATGAGGGGTATAGTCCCTGCAGTACTTTTAGATAAATTAGCTCAATTAATGAAAGCTTATGATGATAAAAAACCATTCTATTCACATTTTGATTTAATTGCTGGTACTTCAACCGGAGGACTTTTGGCACTTGCTTTGACCGTTCCCCCTCAGTATATGAGTATACCAAAAGAAGCTGGACCTACTGAAGTTATCAAATTCGAAGAACCCAAACAGTCTTTTTTAGATAAAATCACAAAGAAACCAACTCCTGAAAAAAAAGAAGATATAATAATACCCAGAGCATGTGATTGCTCAAAATTGCTATCTCTTTACAGTGAAAATGGCAGCAAGATCTTTCCAAATAGGACAAGATTATTTGGTCAAATGCTGAGCGCTAAATATAGATCAGAACCATTAGAGAATTTTTTGCAATCATTATTCAATGAAGCAAAAATGTCTCAATGTCTTGTTCCAACAATGACAGTGGCCTACGAACTTATTGAAGGAAAACCTTATGTATTCAAAAGTTGGGATTCAAAAGACTTCTATGTAAAAGAAGCAGCAAGAGCTACCTCAGCCGCCCCAACATACTTTGCTCCAGTTATTCTGCATGAGAGAGCTACCGATAAAAAGCTCACTCTCATTGATGGTGGTATGGTGGCAAATAATCCTGTAATTTTAGCTTATGGTGAGGCAAAAAAGTTATATCCAAACTGCAAAAAGTTCCATATAATATCTTTATCAACAGCAACTCAGATCTTCAGATTGGGAGATGGTGATATCACAGGTAGCGGTGTTATGGGTTGGATAGATCCTACCAAAGGAGCACCTATTCAAAAAATTTATGCATCAAGCCAAATGCAGATGTCCGATTATATGGCATACAATAATGATGAGATTGAATATACCAGAGTAGATTATGAATTTGAATCAGATAACTTCAAAATAGACGATACAACAACATATGCTATAGAGAAGCTTGAAGAAGCTGGAAACATCGTTTATGAGAAAAATGAAGAACGCATAATGAATTATATAGAAAACATTATAAAGAAAGATGATTTTTCTCACATCACTTCTCAGTCACACATAGATGAAGAAGATAAGAAGGTCTTGAAACAGTACAAGACAGAAACATACTCTCCTCCTGAAGACGCTGACTTAAATGATAAAACAGATGATTCTATTCTCGATGTTGTTGAAGACAGAACGTTGCTTGAAAGAGAATTAAAACAAAGCAAATTTGGTGGATTATTTAAGAGGTTTATAAATACAAGAACTGCAGTAGACAATTCAAATTTATTACCATCTTCAACATCTTCCAATGAGACTAACCAAGATTTTAGCTTGGAAACGATCTCTGACTCAGAGAAAGAATGAGGAACACTTCAAATGGATTACAAACAAGATAAACTTGAAGAAACTTTAACAAAGATGTGTTTGGAACTAGATAGCTATTTAGAAGACAAATATGGAGAGAAATATCCGCGCCATCCAAATCGCATGAAGAGGGGACAAGCAGCCAGTGGTAACTATGATGGTTTATTTTCGGCTGGTACAAAATTCACTCTGGGATATGGTAGCTCTGAAGGTCGTGGATATATTGTTGATATTGATATAGTCACTCTTTCTTGGGTAAAAAAAGAAGATGAGAAGCAGATCATTGATGATGGAATTGCTTACCTAAAAGGTTTGTTACCTAAATATTTTCCGGACAGGAAATTAGAAATAAAATATGATGGTAATCTTTATAAAATAGTAGGAGATTTTTCATTGGGAATGAGCGAGATCAATTAATTGTGCAAAAGAAAAAGACAATTGTATATTGTCTTTTTTTGTGTCCTATAATTATAATTAGAATACGATATAATCAATAAAAAAGAGGAAAGTAAATGATATATAAAGATAAAGCCTATGGCCTTTTTATTGCAGATAGCGAAGAAAGAATTTTGAAAGATAATATTCCCACCCAAGAACAAATAAACAAGAAAGTATCTTCTATGATTCTTTCTGCTTCTGGTTGGAGAAAGGTATTTGCAGAAAGTGGCGATGAAGAAGATGATAAAGAGAACCTTTCTATTGAAGACAGATACATTGCAGGTTATGTAGCTCTATCACTTGCAAAACACCTAGGATGCTTTGATAAAACAGGTAAAACAGATCATAAAAAAACAACTGTTCTGATTGGAATGGATGCAAGACCTACCGGTCCTGCAATGTCAGATATTATCTGCAGAGTTCTTATATCTTTGGATATTCATATCAAAAACATATTTATTGCAGCTGCACCTGAAATAATGGCATACTCAGCTCTTGAAAAAGATGATATAGATGCTTTCTTGTATATATCAGCGTCTCACAATCCAGTTGGTCACAATGGTATCAAATTTGGTGTCAATGGTGGTGTGTATACAGCAGCAACTGTAGCACCAATGATTGAAGACTTCAAAGAATTCTCAAGTAATGAGAAGTATATAAACATTGTTAAATCATTGGTTGAAGATTGTAAAATTGAAACTTATGAAGAAGTTCTCAATAACATTCCAGCCTTAAAGAAACACAGCCTGCAATTGTACAGAGACTTCATAATTACAACTGCTGCAAAAGGTGAGAACAGCAGTGAATTCTTAGAATACTTGAAGTCAAAAATAAGCAAGCACCCAATTGGAATCGTAGCAGAGTTAAATGGTAGTGCAAGAGGATGCAGCATAGACAGAGCATTCTTCAAAGAGATTGGAGTCAAGAGTTTGATGGCCAATGATACTCCTCGCCATGTTGTACATGCCATTGTACCTGAAGGTGAGAACCTAGAGCTGTGCAGAACTCTTTTGGAGGAGAAATACAAAGAAGATAAGGATTTTGTTGTTGGATATGTTCCTGATAATGATGGTGATAGAGGAAATCTTGTTTACATCAAAAAAAGCACAGGTAAAGCAGAAATTTTAAAAGCACAGGAAGTATTCGCACTGGTTGTTATGGCAGAATTGAGTTCAATTAGAGCTAAAGATAAGAATGCCAAACTAGCAATAAGTGTAAATGGACCTACATCAATGAGAATCGATGAGATATGCAGATATTTAAATGTCGAAGTCTTCAGAGCAGAAGTTGGAGAGGCAAATGTTGTTGAACTTGCTCAGATAAAGCGTGATGAGGGATATACAGTTAGAATTCTAGGAGAGGGTTCAAACGGCGGAAACATAACCAATCCTGCAAAAGTAAGAGATCCTTTGAACACAATAATGACATTGATATCATTGTTGACCGACGAATCAATATTTGAAGAATATAGAAAAGTTTCAAAATATGAAGATGCTGAAATAAGTATTGAGAATATAATCAAATCTCTTCCTCAATACACCACAACAGATGCATTTTCAGCATCTGCTAAGCTTCATGTAAAATCTTCTCATGGTGTTTTAAAAACAAACTATGAAAGAGCATTTGCTGATTTCTTTGATAAAAACATTGAGAGATTCAAAAGTTATGGAATTGCATCTTATAAAGAATTTCAGATGGAAGGCACCAACACAGTAGAAGGAATGGGAGAGAAATATAGGAGCGCACCTTATAAAGGTGGGTTGAAAATTACTTTCTTTGGTGAAAATGAGCTTCCTCTAGCATTCATCTGGATGAGAGGCTCTGGTACTGAACCTGTATTCAGAATCCTTGTTGATTGCAAGAAGAGAGATGATGATCTGTATTCTTTCCTTTTAAAAGCACACGCTGAGCTGATTACAAGCTCTGATATGTAAACTATAATTTGTGTAGTAAGAAGGCATTTAGTACTACTAAGTGCCTTTTTTTTGCCTTAAATATATCAATTTAGTGCTATTTATTGTATTATTATCCAATTACGAATTACAATTTTTTTATAAGTGTAAGTTAAAATAATATAATATAATTTTGTTAATTTCCTTTTTTTACTTCAAATAATATAGTTATAATTTGTTAATATATAAAAACGCTGGGATCTTAGATTTTTTGAATTTCAGGTCAGTTTTTGCTGATAGGCTAAATTTTACACAAATAATGCAACTTTTGTGTAAATTAAAGTAAAATTAGCTTAAAATTGAGAAACCATTCACACGAATCTGTATCAATAGATAGTAACATGGTACAATTTGCAGTCGATTATACGACTTTATGCACTTTAAAATACGAAAATACAGATTCACGTTAAATATCATCATTTTAAGCATTGATTGCAGATAAAAAACACTCCACAGACATATAAAAAATTAAAGCTTGATATGGAAACTTGATTTGTGGGTATATGCAATCTATAATGTAATTACATTAATAAGAACAACTCGCATTTTTTCTATAAAGGAGCAAATGTATGAGTATAGCTATCAAATTTACTGATGATCTTAGTTTGTTATTGGATCTCTCTCTATCAACTGTTGATAAAAGACATCAACTTTTATCTGCAGACATGCATGATTCACTTATTACTTGGAATTTTGATTGTGCAACAATTACAGATAAGATAATAATTGATGATAAGTTTCTGAGAATAAAAAGAAATACAAAAATTCTAAAAAGCAACGAATATTCCTTTTCTTTTAAAATAACCACTCCTTTAAATCAACCAGAGATATTCGCACCTGGTATAATTTTTAAAGAGAACAAGGAAGGAACAGGATGTTTTCCTCGAATCAAAAAAGATAAAGCATATTCATTTGATGAATCGAGAACCAACATCCCTGGATGCATAGTGCTGTTCAACACCAGATCAACATTCATAACATCCACAAGAGCTTCATTTAAGCATCAGTCTGTCGCCTTTCTGAAAAACGAAATAACCTACAGAATGCCAGCTGAAGAGTGGCCGACATCATACAATGGGCGCAACATAGCATACTTCACCTCTGATAAAAGAGATTCAAGATTCAAAACTCTTGCTGAAGACACAGAATTTGAAAATGAATATCTCATCTATCTGGACAATGATGAAAGAGAGGGTGAGAATCTTTATGATGAATTATTTGAAAAATATAAGAGTTTTGCTTCATATTTCAGAGGAATATGTGAGCCAACAGAATCCACTTATATCTCATGGTGGGATTATAAAGCACTGCTTCTTATACACCTTCTGAACATTCTAAATAGGGATGATAAAGGTACATTCATATGGATGGGAAAGGATAATGGAAGCAAGCAGCAGTATTACAATTATACAAGTGCATCTTTCCTAGTAAAAAGTATTGAGGCTGCATGCATATTTACTAAGCTGGATATCAAGCTGATCAAATCTAATATATCCAAACCAATACTTCAACTTCTGGAAGAAACTGAAGATAGAATCATTCCAAATCATGACTACAAAAAACTTGGTGAGGAGATTGGAGACTTCTTCTTGAAAGGGGAGACTTCCAAAGGAATATATAAAGATAATTATGATATATACAATGATACATGGGAATCTTATGCCTCAAACAACTCACTGAAAGTACTTAGAAACAGTGTGAACACTCGTACAAATGGAGAGGCAATGTTGGCTTATACAAAATTGTATTCTTCCATTGTGTATGATTTAAAACCTGAATACATGATGCTGATCAAACGGGTTGCATCATTCTTCATAGACCATCAGATGGACAATGGAAATTATGGAAAATGGTTGAATGAGCAAGGTGAGGTCATAGATTCAAGAGGTTGTAATGGAGCCCATATGCTCAGATTCATGATTGAACTTTACAAAAAAACAAACAGCATAAAGTATTATGAATCAATTTTAAAAGCTGTTGAATATTATGAAGGAATAATCACAAATAATGAGTATTATGGAGATACCTTGGATACAAATTGCTGCGACAAAGAATCAGGAGCAATTCTACTCAATACATTCTTAAGTCTTTATGAGATGAAAGATTTTCATACCGAGCGATATTTAAATCTCTGCAAGAAAGCAGCAAACTTTGTTGTAACATGGATTGTTTTAGATGACATAAAATTTAAATCAAGAACTCCTCTTGGAAAGATGGACTTTAAAACAACAGGATTTACAAGCGTTTCAATAAGCAATGAATCGTTGGATTTCTATGGAATGAAAATTGCCTATGATTTCTTGAGACTGAATAAGATTTGTGGTGATGAATTCTATAAAGAAATGGCAATTCTGATGATCAAAGCATGCAGAGAGTTGATATCTTCTCCACAGAATGATCTTGGTAGGACTGATGAGTTCTACGGATGGTTACCAGGTAAGATAAATCATACAAGATGGGATTACTTCAATGATCAAACGCGAATAAGTGGATACTTTGAAATTGATATTGCTTGGCAGCAGATTGTTGTTCTTGATTATCTTGATAAGATACAGCGTGACTTTTATCCAATATTCAAAGAAATTTAAAAACTAAGAATTAATAATTCTCATGCAATATCTTCAGTAATAAATCTGCTATTGATTGGAACACATCAATAGCAGATTTTTAATATTTGTTGAGCTATTTTAGATTGAAAACATATCTATCCATTCTATCAAAAGCTTCAATGACTCTGCTTGTTGGCAATGCAAGATTGATTCTTATGGAATCAGGCCATACAAACATTCTACCATCCTGCCATGCAATACCACAGTCATTTCCACGTTTCAAAAGTTCAGAACAACCAACACCAGTTCTCTTGCTCCATTCAGAGGTATCGAGATAGAGCATGTAAGTTCCTTCAGGTTTGGACAGAGTCACTCCTTCAAAATGTTTTTGAATATAATCATAAGCATAATTTACATTGGTATTCAAAACCTCAAGAAGCTGTCTGTGCCATTCGCTTCCCTCATCATTATAAGCACCAATCAATGCATACATTGAAAGAACATTACAATCATTATAATGAGAAAGAGATGATTCTTTTTGAACTCTATCTCTTAGATACTTGTTATATATGATATGATAGGAGCCAATCAAACCAGCAAGGTTGAAAGTCTTTGATGGAGCATACATTGTTATTGTTCTGTTTCTTGCATCCTCACTTACTGAAGATACAGGAATATGTTTGTGGCCCTCCAAAATCAAATCAGACCAGATCTCATCTGAAACAACATAAACATCATGCTTTTTATATATCTCCATGGCTTTTTCAATTTCTTCTCTTTCCCAAACTCTTCCTGTTGGATTGTGTGGACTGCAGAAAATTGCAGCATGGATTTTCTTTTCAATGATCTTATTTTCCATATCTTCGAAATCCATTCGCCATGTACCACTCTCATCTTTTACCAATGGAGAATGGACAATGTTGTATCCATTATTTGTAAGTGCATTGGTAAAACCAATATATGTTGGAGAGTGAAGTAGAACATTATCTCCATTACTGCAGAGAACTCTTAGAGCTGATATAACACCACCCAAAACTCCATTTTCATAACCGATATCTTTTTTAGTCAGGTTATCCACATTGAAATGGTCTTTTTGCCATTTAATAATTGAAGCATAATATTCATCTCTCATCCTAAAATAACCAAAGGCTGGATGTTTTATTCTCTCTACCATAGCTTCTTGAATGCTAGGAGCTGTTGGAAAGTTCATATCTGCAACCCACATTGGAATTACATCAAATCCATCTTTTGGTCTATCTGGAGCAAATCCAGGCATTGCACCAAGAATATCCAATGCTATAGCATCCTTACCTTTACGGTCCATTATGGATGTAAAATCATATTTCATTTTTAGGTCTCCTAAATATTTTTATATTTTATTATTGTCATAATAAAGCATAAAGCACCGATTAATCAAACAAATCAAAGCTTATTTAATAATCTTAAATTCATTTATATTCTATTTTAAAAAAAACACTCTATTTACTAAATAGAGCATCTTTTTTAACCATCAAGTTTTTAATGTTGGCCATTTATAGTATTATAAAACAGAATTTAGGTCAGTGATCTCAAGATTTTCAGTCGTTCCATTGTCATTCTTCAGCATATTGATAAATCCATCAATACCACCAATATCATCAATCAAATTCAATCCATTGACCTCAATGCAGTAAGGTTTCAAATTGTTTATTGTATTTTTGATAACAGCAGTCAATTTCTCATCAACAACTTCATTGTTGCTGTTATGAATCACAAGTTTTTTGGTCTCTCTTATACCTTTGTCATTGATTTCATACTTGCTATCATCATAATAACAATCAGCAAAAGTAACTTTTACATTCCAACCATCACCAAAGTCATACTCATACCTCAAGCAATCTGCAACTGGCATTCTAGGAGGTTCAGAATTATTTACAAATTCTTGATAAGCATGTGATGCTTCATCCATCTCTTGATTCCATGTCGTGACAACATCAAATATT